>NZ_JBFAMX010000563.1:0-6738 GCF_040659615.1 Nonomuraea sp. NPDC049784 | reverse complement strand
CGAAAAGCGTGTTGACCTGCTGCTGGCTCAGCCGCGTCAGGATGTAGTCGGCGACGGTGAAGGCCATGGTGACGCTCCCGTGTGGGCCTTGGATCCGTAGCGAAGCAGACCATGGGTTCGGCTGCCCTGCTGCACCTTGGCGATCACGATGGCGGCTCTAGACCGGCGACGGCGTCCGCTGCGGCCTCCAGACGGCGGATCCCACCCGCGACACGCGCCAGAACTTCATCCAGCGCCACCGTCTCATCGCCGGAGTCCCGCGTCGCCATAACCTCGCCCAGCGCTGCGGCGAGACGGTTCATGGCGACCCTCGCGCGGATGAACTCCACCAGCTCGTCGCGCCGCTTTACCGGTACGGGAGTGAGGTCCTGCATGGCCACTGCCAGCGACGTGGTGGCGACGTAAGAGCCGACATCCATGCCTTCACGGGCGGCGACGATCTGCAAGGTGGCGTACTCCCGATCGTTGTAGCGCAAGGGACCAACCCGATGGTCGCGACGCTTCTCCCCCCACGCGCGTCGTCCCACCTTCAGATGCATCCCTTCTGCGTGACCACTCCAACAACCTGACAAGCAAAAGTGACTCAAGTTCTGTGATCTGTAAGGCGCGAGCGTAGCGGATGGTCGGTAGAAATGGAGAGATTGTCCGACTATTCCGATAACTTGCTCCCCAAAAGGGCTTACAACGATCTTGAAAAGCGGGCTACCGGCGCGCGTCTGCCGTTGAGCGACACGGACTGTCAGTACGGGCCAGCCGTCGCTCGTTCTGGTGGGGCGAGCGACGGCGGCGTTGCTGCATGGACCCGGGCGGGACGGCTGGGTTAATGGGGCGCCGTATCGGTCAGTGCCTCGTCCTGGGTGGCGAGCATCGGCCAGACTGGCCTCGCCTCAGCTGGCTCGCCCGTCTCTGACGGGAGCCGTCATCTCCGCCCAACTGCGTACGTTGAAGCCCCACTTGTGGAGGCGCCGGATCTCCGCATCAGGCACTCCCAGGCTGAGCGCGTACAGGTAGTCGGACCGGCTGATCCCGATGGCGACCGCCCTTGAGACACGATGCTTAGTGATCCGCACTCGAACGGAGGCGGTGGCGGTGGCCACCGCCACCTTGATGGCTCGGATGCTGCCACTAACGATGGTGTAACTCACGGCATCCTCCTTTGGCTGGATGGACTCGGTGGTCTTGAGTGCTGACCCGTGGAGAGTGCCCATGGGCTCAAGCGGAAGTCGGCAACCGGCCGCCGCGCCTTGTCAGGTGAACCTTGCGACGTCGGGATGCCAGGGGATCCGACATCCCGACGACCGCGATGAGGAGCTGAGAAGTCAGCGGCCCCCACGGCGTTGAATGCTCAACCGCAGAAGCGAAAAGGGCCAGAGCCGGGTGAGGATGTTCCTCTTGCGCGAGGTTGCCGAGGTACCGCTGAAGTCGTCGGGGGCATCCGGACTCTCGACGGAGTCAGGTGTGACGCAGCCTCGATAGCTTTCGTGGGCGGCATGCTGAGCACGAGCACTCGCGAGGATGGCTACCGCGCTGTAGGTGACCGGTCCAAAGCGATTGAGGTTCCATAGTGTCCGAACTCGAGCTGTTCAGCCTCGATGGAGCTGCCGAGATAGCCCGCGATGCGGTCAATGACGGCGCGCATCTCTTCGTCCGTACCGTGTTGGGGAAAGTAGTGCACCGGCACCGTTCCCAAGGGATTCTCCATAATGGGGATCTCGGGGTTGGCGACGATGAAGTCGGCGAAATCCCGCAGACCCTTGGCCAGAGTTAGGCGATCGAACGAGACGGACATGTCGATTCCTCCTTGTTCGGGGCATTGGTGCAATCCGGACACGTGCTGGTCAGCGACGGTGAGTTAGGCGGCAGGTCACCAGCGAGGGCTACGCGCCCAGCTGTGGACGGTCGGGCGCTGAGGTGCGTGGCACTCGTTCCCGACACCATGAGCGATTGGGCCCTATGACTGTTCGCCGCCAAAGACCGCGGCGCAGCCGACGAATCTCGGTGCGGTCACTCCACGGGTGCGGCGCGCCTGAGCTGGCGTGCCAGCACAGACAGATCGTCTGCCGTGACGCCGTTGAAGACATGTCGGCCGCACAGCAACTGAATCGATTGCGCTGTGAGCCCCTTGGAGTTCGAAGGAACAGCGATGACTCTGAGGGTGTCCTCGTCGGACCCTTCGACCGGGAGATTGTGGCGCCTCTTATCGACCCACCAGATCCAAGGTGTCAGGCAGAACAGATGGAACACATCGGCCTGCACGACGGCGATCCGTTCGCCTCCCCCGGTCAGCTCCTTAAGTGCCTCCAAAGCGTCACGTTCGCTGGTTCGGCGAAGGATTACCCCTCGGCGCAGATGTGCGATCTGAAAGTGGGCATCGCCACTGAAGAGCGGCTGATGTTCGGGCAGCTTTCGGGCCAGCGAGATCACGTGCCTTACATGACCCTTCGTGACCTTGTCGGCCGGGCCGGAGGACCGCTGAAACGCCATCATCGGCTCCTTCATACAGGGGGTGAGGGGCTACATCGTTTGTCCGGCGCCCTGCTTTAGGGGCTGGGAATGGGAGGCACGCTCAGGCCAGGGTTTTCGGCCCTTCCCGGTCTTCAGCGCCGGCCTCCAGGGCCGATGCGCAGAACCACAGGACCATCTCAGCTCGATAAGCGACGCGGTCGGCGATCGCTTGCGCCGGCCCGGTGGGCGGGGAATGGGGCACTCGAGGACGCGGGCGCTCAGTGCGCCACAAGGACCGGCGGCGGGAACGTGAAGGTCGGGAGAGCCGAGCCGTATCTGACGTTGTTCCGCCCACCGCCGCTGGCGGAGGGTGAGAGATCGCCGGACGTTGAAAGGGCTGCCTCAGCTACCTTGGCACCGAGGCCAGGTGTCCGGCTGCCTGTTCCACCAGCGCCACCAAGGCGCAGGCACACGAAAGTGCTCAGCTGCCTGACGCAGGTCCCTCAGCTGGCGCTGGCGACGTCGTTCCTTGATGAGGAGAGCAATCTGAATGGCGACACCGGCGACGACAGCAAGAGCAGCAACGGTTTCCATCAACGTTTCCTTCTGAGGTTCGCCGGTGCGATTTGCTCATGGGTTGGTGATGACGCCGTGCCGTGCGGCCGCACGGCACGCACGCGGCTACGGTAGGTGGTGATCGGCCAGACGTACGCCGGACGTCTCTCGTGCACGCTGAATCTTCTCGTGCTTGGCGCCCTCAGCGGAAAGCCGGAGGTACCGGGAAAAGTCCCGCACGGGTGTCCGCTGCGCAGCCCACACCTGCTCCAGCGTCGCCCCTGCGGAATGCAGCCGGAGGTGCCAGGCTCGATCCGCGGTGGTCTCACCAGCCACGCCGGGATTGTGCTGAGAGCTCATCGTCAACTCCTTCGGGTTCAGGATAGAAGGACGGTGCCGCTGTCGCGACTGAAAGGGACTGCCGACCCGGGATTAGCCGGTGCCTCTAGCTTCCCCGGGGCCACCGTGTGGTCCCGGGCGCTCTGCCCGCTGCGTGGAACGCGTCGGTGGTCAGAAGGGAATGTCGACGCAGGCCCGCAGGGCGGGCTGGTGCCGCTGACCCGTCCTGCGGGCGACCATGTAGTCGCGGACCCAGTCGCCGAGCTCGCGCAGGGTTTCGCGGGCTTGCGCGTCCGTGGCCACGGTGCGCAATTCCGCGTACGTCAGCATATTGAGGCCGTCTGCGAAGGCGGCACGCACCTCCCGGTCTTTGGCGCCGGCCTTCAGCGCGTCACTGTAAGACCACAGGTTCACGTTGGCTCGAAAGGCGGCACGGACGCGGCGGTCGCTGGCGCCGGCTCGGCGGGCCATGTCGTACTCGCAGGGGGCGATACCGGCGCGGTGGGCGGCCAACGTGCGGTCGTGGCTGATTCCCCATTCACGGGCTTCGACGTAGTCGAACAGGTCGATGCCGATGGCGTCCGCCGCGCACAGTTCGGCGTGCGTGCAACCGAGCGCGAGTCCCTTTCCGTACCAGAACAGGTTCATGCCAACGGAGTGCACGAGGTGAACCTGTTCGGCGGTAGCGCCGGCGGCGCGGGCGATTGCGGCGCTGTGGGGGTCGATGGCGATGGCGAACGATGTGAGCACGGATGTCTCCTGTCTATGAGTCGGATTCGGAGGGATGCGTCCCGGACCGGGCGGCGGTGCACACCTGGGCCGGGGCCGCATCTCGGTTCGGGTCCTGCCGGTCAGCCGGAAAGGTTGTTCCACGTGGACGTGAAGGTCTGCTGATGCCGTTGACCGCCCAGCCGAAGGTCGTTGTCATCGACGTGACGGCCTTGTGGGTGTCGCGAGTCGGGCTGACCCGGCGCCTGAGTCCGTCGCCCGGTGGACCCGCGGAGCGGGGCAAGACTCGCCCCTTGGGGCGACCGCGTAGCGGCTTGGTCTTGCCCCGCGCAGCGGGTTCGCCGTATCACTCAGGCAGGTGCCGGGTGGCCTGCCTTGCGACCGTTTCCGCGCCTTTCGTCCCGGCACGGCCGGCGCATGGGAATGCGGGGGTTACGTCGGCCGGAGGACGCCCTGGCGGTGCTGGAAGACCGGCGGCTCGGTGTCCGTTTCCCCTGTCGCGTTGTACTCCTGGGCCGCCGCGCGGCAGGCGTCTCGTTCCTTTCGCCGGTCTGGGCACCATCCCTCTTCGCGGAGGGTCGAGCGGCATGGACGGGGCCGCTCGTACAGGCCGCGGATGACCGCGGACACGTCGGGGCGGTCGAGCAGAAGGTTGCGCATGGGGTCCCAGTCGCGCAGGACCTCCGGCTCGACCGGGACAAGCCTCCGGTGGTAGTGGGTGAGGAGCCAGTTGAGCTGGTCCTTGTCCGTTCGGGACATGAGCCTCCTACGCGTGACAGGGCATGGTCAGGAACAGCCGGCCAGCCGCCGCAGCCGGTCTGCGCATGGCGTCGGCGTGGTCAGCTCTTCGGCGGGTGAGCAGCATGGGGATCCGAACGGCGGGGCCGGACGGCCGGGCTGGGTGTGGTTAGAACGGAATGGCCCAATCCATCGCGAGCACCTGCTGGTGGGAGCGACCGTTTCGCCGTTCGAAGGCGTAGGCCGACAACCAGACGTGGTGGCGATGCGCTTCCATGATCTCGGCGTGCGTGGCCAGGTCCGCGGCAGCCAGATAGTCACGAAGGGGAATGTCAGCGGCGGCCAGTTGGCCAGCGCGACGCACGGGCATGCCTGCCTGCCGGTCCGCGGCGTACTGCAGCACGGCGGAGAGGGGCGCGCGTCTTCTCCAGGCCTCGCGCTTCCACGGCAGCAGCGCCAGGCGGGCGACGAGCGCGCGCCAGCCGGTGGCCGCAGCGAGAATCGCGCGGTGGGACAGCCCGTTGTCTCGGGCCTGAAGGTAGGTGTGCGTCGGGATGTTCGCCGCCCGGCCTTGAGCGAGCTGCTCGTACGTGGCGACCTCGTTCATGAGGGCGTCCACCACGGCGTAGTCGAGGCCCGCGTGTGCGTCGAGGTCGAACTCCTCCAGGCCGCGCAGGTCGGCGCCGTATCCATGGGTTTTGATCAGCGCTTCCCCGTCGACGTCGTCGACAACGAACATCCGTCGAACGCGCACCATCCCTTGTTCTGCGTGACTACCCAGCACATCGGCGGGATGGTAGGCGACGAGCAGCAGGTGCGTGAACGGGAGGTTGCCGGAGGCGATCCCTTCCCACATGGCCGCCTGGTTCCCGGTCTTGGGGTCGGCGTAAGCCATCTCCGTGGTGGCCAGGCATAGACCGTCCCCAATGGCCGACGGGCAGGCGTCGCTGTTGTGGTCGTTGATCGGTCCGGGGGCGATGGCCCAGTTGCCGGGTTCGGGATAGGCGAATCCCCGCGAGGAGGAGCGCTGGCCGGTGGCCGGATCGCGGCTGACGGCCCGCAGACCCCAGTGCTGGGTTCCCTCCGGCAGCTGGTGCCCGCCGTCCGTGACCACCTTGTGGAGCAGGTTGGTTCGGGGCAGGAAGTCCGCGACAACGGTCGGTTCAAGCATGTGGTGTGCTCCTTTGGTCAGATCGCGGCAACGGGTGCCCGGGACGCGGAGGCAGCACGCCCCCGCCTGCCGCCACGGGCAGGCGGGGGCGTGCCGGGGGGGAGAGCTCAGCCACGTACGGGAACGCGGATGCCGAGCGCCTCGTGGGGCTCCTCTTCGAGGTCCTGTCTGTGGGAGGCCGGGGAGGTGAAGTCGAGGGATTGCTGGCGCGAAAAGCTGTCCGCTGGTGGCCGCATGTGACGGCTGAGCCAGCCGTCGAGAATGAGCAGAGCTTGCAAGGTCTCGGCTCTGTCGGTGACCTGCTGGCCGCTGCCGGTTAGAGAGAAGTCGCGCCCGACCCGATGGGCGGCTCGTACTTGCTGGTCTGTCGCGCCGGCCCAGCGAGCTAGGACGTACTCGCGCAGGTTGATGCCCGCTCTTTGCGCGGCTCGGACGCGGCGGTCGCTGGCTCCAGTCTGCCGAGCTGCGTGGTAGACGAACACGTCGATGCCAGCACGGTGCGCGGCGTAGATGTGGTCATCGCTGATGCCCGCTCGGCGCGCTCTCCGGTAGAGGCGCACGTTGATCCCGGCGCCGTGGGCGCAACGCACTTCGTGGTGGGTCAGCCCGTCGGACAAGCAGCTGCCGTACTCCCACAGGTCCACGCCGGCGGCATGCATGCTCAGCGCCTGGCCCAGGCTGGCTCCTGCCCCCAACGCGTACGCCAGCGCCTCCAGGTCGACGCCGGTGCGGCGTGCGGCCTCGATCTCGCTGGCGGTGAG
>NZ_JBFAMX010000562.1:0-6756 GCF_040659615.1 Nonomuraea sp. NPDC049784 | reverse complement strand
GTCACGCCGCACGGTACGCGGGCTGACGTTCAGCCGCTCGGCCAGCAGCGCGCCCGGCCAGTCCCGGCGCACCTGGAGCAACGAGAGCAACGCCGGCAGCCGTGCTGAAGTTTTCGGCATGGCCCCCATATTGCCCCAGGTAGCGGCCACACCCTGTCCGCTTCCCCTGCCACTGTGGTCACCGAGCAAGGGCCGGGTGAGCCGATCCCGCGATCGTCATCGGCGGCGGGGGAGCAAGCTCCCGCTGTCACAGCGAACCGGCCCTGCTGTCGACACGGCCCGTCGGACGACGACGCGTAACACCGCCCAGATGACAGGAATCGAAAGGCAAGGACCACATTATGTCCGTCAACGTTGTGACCCACCTGAACTTCCGGGATGACGCCCGCGCGGCACTCACGTTCTACCAGTCCGTGTTCGGTGGGGACGTGGCCGTGGTCACGTACAAGGACGCTGGGAACGTCCAGCAGCCGTCGGAGGCCGACCAGGTGATGTGGTCGGAGGCCGACCAGGTGATGTGGGGCCAGGTGGCCGCCGGCAGCGGCTTTCGGGTGATGGCCTACGACGTGCCCTCGCACCTGCCGTGGAACCAGGGCGAGAACGCATTCTTCGTCTCGGTACGCGGCGAGGCGGCCGACGAGATCACCGCGTACTGGGAGAAGCTCACCGACGGCGCGACCGTCCTGCAGCCGCTGGGGCCCGCGCAGTGGGCGCCCCTCTACGGGATGCTGAAGGACCGATTCGGCGTCACGTGGGTCCTGGACGTCGTCAGCGACTACAACGCGTCCTGACCTCCGGAGCCTGGGGCGGCGGGCACCCGCCGCCCCACCCCCACCACCACACGACTCGAAGGCAAGGACGTAGCAGTGAAGATGCGCCCACTGGGCCGGACCGGAATCCAGGTCAGCCCCTACTGCCTGGGCACCATGATGTTCGGCCACATCGGCAACCCCGACCACGACGACTGCGCCCGGATCATCCACCGGGCACTCGACGCGGGGATCAACTTCGTGGACACCGCCGACGTGTACGGACCTCACGGCGAATCCGAGGAGATCGTCGGCAGAGCTCTCAAGGGCCGACGCGACGACGTCGTACTGGCCACCAAGGTCAACGGCCCGATGGGGGAGGAACCCAACCGCGGCGGCAGCTCACGACGCTGGATCGTCACCGAGGTCGAGCACTCGTTGCGGCGCCTGCAGACCGACCACATCGACCTGTACCAGATGCACCACCCCGACCCCCACACCGACATCGAGGAGACGCTGTCCGCCCTGACCGACCTGGTACGCAGCGGCAAGGTACGCGCCATCGGCTCCTCCAACGCCCCGGCCTCGGAGATCGTCGAGGCGCAGTGGGTCGCCGAACGCCGCGGACTGCAGCGCCTGCGCACCGAGCAGCCCACGTACTCCATCCTCAACCACGCCATCGAACGCGAGATCCTGCCCACCTGCCGGCGTTACGGCATGGGCACGCTGGTGTGGAGCCCGCTGGCGATGGGCCTGCTCACCGGCCGCTACCGAAAAGGCGGGCCCGAGCCGCGGAACGCGCGGATGCACTGGGTGCCACGGCACATGACCGACGAGCGCAAACTCGACGCCGTCGAACAGCTCATCCCGCTGGCCGAGGAGGCCGGCCTGTCGCTGACCCACCTGGCGATGGCCTTCGCGATCACCCACCCCGGCGTCACCTCGGCCATCATCGGCCCCCGTACCATGGAACACCTGGACGACCTCCTGACCGGCTCCGCGGTCACCCTCGACGATGACATCCTCGACCGGATCGACCAGATCGTGCCGCCCGGGACCGACGTCGGCCCGCTCGACGTGTCCTACACCCCGCCCGACATCACCCGGACGTCGCTGCGCCGGCGTTCGCCCGACGAGCGCGCCGCGGCATGAGGCGATGACCGTTCTCGGCACCCGGGCGCTCAACCGCGCGACGCTCGCCCGGCAGTTGCTCCTCGACCACGCCGACCTGCCGGTCCTCGACGCCGTCGCGCACCTGTGCGGTCTGCAAGCGCAGGAACCGTTCGTCGGGCTCTGGCCGCGGCTGCGCGCGTTCGACCCGGCGGTGCTGTCGGACCTGCTCGTCGGGCGGAGCGTGGTGCGGACCCACCTCATGCGCCGTATCGTGCACTTCCTCGCCTGGCGGGCCCGCCACGACGTCATGCTGCGGCAGCGGGTCATGGTGATCGCAGACCAGGTGGTGCGGACTTCCTCGCCGCGCAGGAGCCGCGCAAGCTGGATGAGACGGTTTGGGTCGTTCTCGCAGAAAGGGTCATTGATGAGCCACGTGCCCATAGGATGACCGGCTGGACCTGATCGCTCGTCCAGCGCAGCCGCCGTCAACCCCGTAGGACACGAGAGGCACAGCACGAATGGTGAACCGCGACACCACCGGACTCGATGACCCGGTGGGCGCATCACTGCGCGGTCACCACGCGCACCTTGCCCGCCGGCTCGGCAGGGCTGCCACCTACCAGCCGGGAGTCGCGACCTTCTCGGCGGTGACCGCCGACCCGGATCCGCAGGAGTGGGCCGACCTGGCCCGGCTGCTCGGCCGAGGCGAGCTCGCCGACCTGTTCAGCTGCCCGGCGACACCGCCGCCGGACTGGGAGCCGGTCTTCGTCCTCGAAGGCCGCCAGATGATCTGGCCCGGCGGCAGCCGACCCGATCACCTCCCTGCCGGGACCGGCACCAGGGTGGTCGAACTGGGCGCGGACAGCGTGCCCGAGATGCTTGACCTGATCGCGCGGGCCCAGCCGGGGCCGTTCTGGCCGCGCACCCGCGAACTCGGCACCTATCTCGGCGTCCGTGACCACGGCACCCTGGTGGCGATGGCGGGCGAGCGACTCCGGCCGCCGGGGTGGACCGAGATCAGCGCCGTCTGCACCGCCCCCGAGGCACGCGGGCGAGGCTATGCCGCCCGCCTGGTCAGCGCGCTCGTCGCGCGGATCGTGGCGCGCGAAGAACGTCCCTTCCTGCACGTGGCCGAGACGAACACCGGCGCGATCGCCCTGTACGAGCGGCTCGGCTTCCAGACCCGCAAGCCCGTGACCTTCCGGGGGTTCCGCACGCCGTGACGGCCTGCGGCACTGGCATGCGTGGGCGGAAGGTGGGCCACGACCTTATGGTCGCCGGGTTCGCTGTGGCGGGGTTTCGGTTGATCCCGTGGCCGCGAGGTGGCCACGAAGGTGTCGACGGCCGAGGCCAGGCTGGCGATCGCCTGCTCGACGCGCGTTCATGATCGCTCGTGTACATGGTCTGCCGTGCGGGACCTGCTCACTAACACGTTGGGGCTCGGGCTGGATGTGACGGCGCGGAGCGCTCCGATGATGAGCGCGTTCTTCGAGCAGGGGGTTTACGGCCAGGAGGACGGATGGATGTTGCCGGCACCGGGGCCGGATGAGTGGATGCGCCGCCTGGGCACGCTTCCGCTGATGTACCAGCCCGGCGAGCGGTGGCTGTACAACGTCGGCGACGACGTGCTCGGCGTGCTGGTGGCCAGGGCCACCGGCCAGTCGTTCGAGGCGTTCCCGCGCGAACGCATCTTCGATCCGCTGGGCATGAAGGACACCGGTTTCCACGTTCCCGCCGACAAGATCGACCGGCTGCCGCCCCTGTACGCCCCCGATTGGCAGACCGGAGATTTCCTCGTGGAGGACGAGGCCGAAGGGGGACACCACAGCAAGCCTCCGGCGTTCCAGTCAGGCGGCGGCGGACTGGACTCGACCGTCGACGACTATCATGCCTACTTCCGGATGCTGCTCAACCACGGGGTGCACGGGAATCAACGGATCCTGTCCCGGCCCGCCGTTGAGCTGATGACCAGCAACCGCCTCACGCCCGAGCAGACAGCCGCCCTACAGGCCTGGGCCCGCGGCGTCGTCCATCTGTCGCACGGCCAGGGGCAGCACGGCGGCTGGGGCTTCGGCATGGCGGTGCGCACCTACCGTGGTGACTGCGCGCCCATCCGCCAGTTCGGCTGGGACGGCGGAGCCGGCACCACGACCTACGCCGACCCGGACAACCAGCTCGTCGAGGTCGATCCGGCAGAAGACCTCGACCAGGCTCCGGCCTTCTAGGGCATGTCTGACAAAGATCGTCGCGAGTCACCGAGCCTCGGCCGTGTATGTCGTGCTCTCAACGAGGGCGGAGACCGTCGACAATGACCGCCACAATCGTGTGCACCCGCGTGTCCCACTCCGATTCGGGTATACGCGACAACACACCCAAGAGCAGAATGACGTCAGCGGCATCAACCTCTTCGCGCACTTGACCGGCAGCTTTTCCCCGATCAAGCAACATCCCGAGCGCTTCATCGAGTCGGTGGTGCTGGTCTGAATAGAGGTCGCGCCACGCCGATGCCTCGATCGCCGCCATGACACCGCGTTTGACCCGCGCATACTCGACCAGCCGCTGCAGCCAGCAGGTCAGTGCCCGAAGCGGGGGATGCTCTGCCAGCAGCGGTGCCACGGCGTCGACAAGCTGGGTCAACTCGTACCGATACACCTCCGCCAGCAGGTGCTCGCGGGTCGGGAAGTGCCGATAAAGGGTGCCCTGTCCCACACCTGCCGACTTGGCGACCCTGTGAAGCTTCAGGTCAGCGGCTGCACCGTTGGACTTACTCAGTTCGACCCGCGCAGCCTCGACAATACCGTCACGGTTGGCGACTGCATCTGACCGGCGCTCACGACTCGCCACGACGCTACCCCCCTTCCCACATAGCAAAGCGGACAACTGTCCGGTACTGTGAGACTGCAACCGGACAGTTGTCAGTTTAGAGCAGGAGACGTCTCGATGAGCAGACTGGGCAGCAAGGTCGTCGCCATCACCGGAGCTAGTAGCGGTATCGGCGCGGCAACCGCCCTGGAACTGGCGACCCATGGTGCGGCTGTCGTGCTGGGCGCCCGGCGCACTGACCGGCTCGATTCGCTCGTAGCGCGAATCCGGACCGAGGGTGGCCGCGCGGAGATGCTGGAAGTCGACGTCACCAAACGCGCCGATCTTGAGCAACTGGTGGCCCTGGCCGTGAACCGGTTCGGACGCCTCGATGTCCTGGTGAGTAATGCCGGAGTCGCCCGGATCGCCCCCATGGCAGACCTCGGCGTCGACGACTGGGACGTGATGATCGACGTCAACCTGCGCGGTGTCCTTCACGGCATCGCCGCCGCGCTGCCGGTGTTCCGTCATCAGGGCCATGGGCACCTCGTCACCACTGTGTCGACGTCAGGCCTCAAGATCGTCCCGACTCAAGCTGTCTACGCGGGTACCAAGAACGCCGTACGCACGCTGCTGGAAGCTCTACGCCAGGAGTCCACCGACGGCGTTCTACGCACGACCTCCATCTCGCCGGGATTCGTACGCACCGAACTCGTCGACTACGTCGACGACCCCGAGCAGCGAGAGCAAGCCCAGCATGCCATGGCGGCACTCGGCATCAGCCCCGACGCCGTGGCGCGCGCCATCGCGTTCGCCATCGAGCAGCCCGATGACGTCGAAATCGGCGACATGACCATCCGGCCTGCCAGACAAGGCTGAGAGGGCCCGAGGGCGTGTGGGCAAAGGTTTCGGTTGTGGGCTGGGATGCTGCCGGTCGTGTCGCGTTTGAGTTGCTGCTCGGATGAGCAGTGGGCGTTGATCGAGGACTTCGGGGATTGCGCACCTGCAACGGCGTGGGCGCGACCCTGACCGACACCGAGGTCGCCGCCTTCGATGCCGATCTGGCCCGTCTGCTCCGCGAACGCTTCCCCGAGGAATCCCTCATGGTGCCGCACCGGATCTCGGCGCTCGTGGCCCACTGAAACCTGAGCCGCACGCTCGTGCCGCGATTCGCGGCCGAAGGCCCTCCTGGCTGCCGTGCCGAGCACCGGTGGTGGCGCGACCACGTCGCCTGTGCCACACTGTTATAGAACTCATTATAGAGTTATAGAATGATCGGAGCATGGCATGCGAGACGTGTTGCCCTGGCGTGAGCCAGTCCCGCTGGACGGGACGATGGGCGAGCCCCGAGCGCGGGGCCGATTCGGCGAGTACGGCGGACGGTACGCGCCGGAGTCCCTGGTGGAGGCGTGCCGCGAGGTGGACGAGGCGTTCCGGGAGGCCTGGGCGGATCCGGGGTTCCGCGGCGCCCTGGCGCGGCTGCTCGCCGTGCACGCCGGGCGGCCGACCCCGCTCACACCGGCCCGCCGGCTGTCGGAGGGGCTGGGCGTGCAGCTGTACCTCAAGCGCGAGGATCTCACCCACACCGGATCCCACAAGATCAACAACGTGCTGGGCCAGGCCCTGCTGGCCACCCGGATGGGACGGCGCAGGCTGATCGCCGAGACGGGAGCGGGCCAGCACGGGGTGGCCACCGCGACCGCCGCCGCGCTGCTCGGGCTGGAGGCCACGGTGTTCATGGGCGAGCGCGACATCGAGCGGCAGGCGCTGAACGTCTTCCGGATGCGCATGCTGGGCGCCGAGGTGGTCCCGGTGACCACGGGCAGCCGTACCCTCAAGGACGCGACCAGCGAGGCCATGCGGCACTGGGTGGGCGCGACCGGCGACTCCCACTACTGCATCGGCTCGGTCGTCGGGCCGGATCCGTACCCATGGACGGTCAGGGAGTTCCAGCGGGTCATCGGCGACGAGGCCCGCGGGCAGTGCGCCGCCGAGCTGCGGACCGGCGTGCCGGACTACGTGGTCGCGTGCGTCGGCGGCGGCTCCAACGCGGCCGGCACGTTCGCCGGATTCGCCGACACCCCGGCGCGCC
>NZ_JBFAMX010000561.1:0-6762 GCF_040659615.1 Nonomuraea sp. NPDC049784 | reverse complement strand
AGGCGGCTTCCACTCCCTGATCGCAATCCCAGCCGGGCGGCAGGCGACGTGTCAGGTGATCGGAGATTCCACCAGCTGCAATAGCGACTAGTTCGGGGATCGGAACGGATTTTGGCGGTAGCGGGGTTGATGTAGCAGCGGAACGGAAAGTCACGGTAGGGATGTAGGTTCCGCGGCTCGGTGAACATTTCCGCGCTACCTGAACAGCATCGGCGGTGCTGGTCCACCGGCACGCGGAGCTCCCTCAGCGACTCATCGAGAGCGGCCAGATGCTCGAACTCATCCGCGGCCATTCCGGCTTCACCGGCACCTCGTTCGTCGTCTCCCCCGCGCACGGCCTCACCGTGGTCCTGCTGACGAACGCCGTCCGCCCCGTCCGCAGGTGCACAGGAATCCGTGATCTCCGCGCTGCTGTGGCCGCTGAAGCACGACGGCTAGGGTCTCAAGCATGAAACCTGCGGATATCTCCCTTTTGCATGCTCTCGGCGCGCCGACGATCTCGCCCGACGGGAAGTATGCGATCGTCGCCGTGACCCGGCCCGATCTCGAGGCCGACGAGTACCGCGGCGGCCTCTGGCTGGTCCCGACGGACGGCTCCGCTGAGCCGCGCCGGCTGACGAGAGGTCCGCGCGACGGAGAGCCCGCATACTCCCCCGACGGCGCCTGGCTGGCCTTCGTCCGCGGCGGCGACGGCGCCAAGCCGCAACTCTACGTTATGCCCACCGGCGGCGGCGAGCCGCGGAAGGTGACCGACGAGCCGCTCGGCGTCAGCGAGCCGGTGTGGAGCCCCGACTCGCGGCGGCTGGCCTTCGTCGCGCGCGTGCCCGAGGAGGGCCGGTACGGCGAGAACAAGCCGGAGAAGGAACGGCCGCGCCGCATCACCGGCTTCAAGTACCGGCGGGACAACCTGGGCTTCTTCCTCGACCGGCGCGCTCACGTCTTCGTCGTCGACCCCTTCGCCGAGGAGCCCTCGGCCACGCAGGTCACCGAGGGCGACTTCGACCACGGCGGGGTCACCTGGAGCCCGGACGGCGCGCTGCTGGCGTTCGTGGCCGCCCGCCATGACGAGCGCGGCAGCACGCTCACCGACGACGTGTGGGTGAGCGCCCCTGACGGTTCGGACCTGCGCCGCGTGACCACCACCGACCTGGCGGTGGCCGCACCGCGCTTCACCCCGGACGGCGACGCCCTGTGCTTCCTCGGCGCTGGCGCCGGCCCCGAAGGCCGCCACCTGGTCGCCAAGAACTTCGGGCTCTGGCTGGTGCCGCTCGCCGGCGGTGCGGCCCGCCGCCTCACCGACGAGGAACGCTTCCACCTCCCCGTCACCCCGTACGTCCCCACCGCCGACGGCGTGCTCGTCACCGTGGAGAACCGGGGCGCCAAGGACCTGCTGCACGTGCCGTACGCGGGCGCGGAACCTACCGTCCTGATCAACGGCCCCCGCGAGGTCGACGCCGTCGCCCACGCCGCCGGCGTCACCGTCGTGGCCGTCGCCGACGCCTGTACCCCCGGCGAGCTGGTCGCCCTCCGCCAGGACAAGGAGATCACCCTCACCTCCTTCGGCCCCGGCCTCGACGTACTCCCCGTCGAGGAGGTCACCGGCACGGCCCCGGACGGCTACCCCGTGCACGGCTGGATCGTCCGCCCTGCCGGCGAGGGGCCGCACCCTGTGCTCCTCATGATCCACGGCGGCCCCTTCGCACAGTACGGCTGGCACGTCTTCGACGAGGCCCAGATCTACGCCTCGGCCGGTTACGCGGTCGTCATGGGCAACCCGCGCGGCTCCTCCGGCTACGGCCAGGCGCACGGCCGGCACATCTTCGGTGACGTCGGCCACCTGTCGGCCCTCGACCTGCTGGCGCTGTTCGACGCCGCCCTGGCCACCGGCGGCCTGGACGCCTCCCGCGCCGGAGTGCTCGGCGGCTCGCACGGCGGCTTCATGACCACGTGGATGGCTGCTCACCACGGCGACCGGTTCAAGGCGGCGATCAGCGAGCGCGCGGTCAACGCGATCGACAGTTTCCACGGGAGTAGTGACATCGGGTGGTCGTTCGCGCGTGACCTGTATGGCGAAGACCCGGCGAGCTGGGTGGAGCAGAGCCCTCTCACGCACGCTGACAAGATCGACAAGCCGTTTATGATCATCCACTCGGAGCACGACTGGCGGTGCCCGGTGGAGCAGGCACAGCGGTTGTTCGTCAAGCTGCAGTTGCGGGGGGTGGAGACGGAGCTGCTGCTGTTCCCGGGGGAGGGGCATGAGTTGTCCCGCTCGGGGCTTCCCAGCCATCGGGTGGCCCGCTTCGACGCCATCCTCGACTGGTGGGGGCGGCACCTGTAGGGGTTACCGCGCCGGACGGCCTGACTCCGCGGCTTGATCACGTACGAGAGACGTACAGACACCGGCACGTACCAAACGTTTCCGCAGGTCGGAAGCATGAATCCGTCCGGTCTCCGGAGCCGGGTGCACAGTCATTAGGTTCGAATCCTGCAGGGGGCACTCGATCTTGATCGGCGGTTCTGGCCGCTGACCAGGGTGAACATCGCACGTACGGGCGGGCCTCGAGTCTCACGGAGTCCCGCCCGTTCTCGTTGAAGCTCGCGGGTTGTGGACCAGTTGTGGACCATGATCGAGCTTCCATCCAAGCCTAGAGCGGCGAGGCCGACCCATGTCACCGATGCGTCCTCGGGCGCATCGAGGTTGGCGCGCGACAACCGCTCCGCTGGACCAACCTGGTGCCGATCAGTCGTCGGCGGACCTACACGCGCGGGAGAGGCATTGCAGTCCCACGCCTCTCGGAGTCCTTCCCTCAGAGCAGCCGGGAGACGCCGTACGACTCCAGCTTGCTGATCGGTTGGCCTGCCCGCGCCGCAGCATGAGGTCTCGGTGATCCGAATGCGATCTCTTGCGGGAGGCAGATACGGCTCCCTGAGCTGCCCCGGGTTGTGGCCCAGACGAGTTCGCATGGGAGCGCGGCCAGCCGACGCCCTGGCTGGTCGATCCGTACGCCCGCTGGGTGCTGATCCGTCATGCGGCTGCCCGGGGCTCATCGGTGCTGACATGCTCTTCCGGTCGCTGATGACCTCCCACAACCTCGGGCAGGACATCCACGGGCCGGCCGGGCGAAGCCGATGACATGCGCGGGCACCCGCGAACGGCGTTTCGGACGCGTGCGCTGGTGTCTAACGTGAGGCTCGCGTGTCCTCCTTCCCTGCGCACCTGCCCTTCCACCCCACTCAGGAGCATTTGTGCATCAGCCGAAACCGGTCTACGCCGGCTACCTGCTCGTCTACTTCGTCGGCAGCCCCTCAGTCGACGACGAACGGATCCGGATGGCGCTCAGCCTCGGCAACGATCCGTTGCACTACCGGGAACTGAACGCCGGAAAGCCCGTCCTGACCTCCAGCCTCGGCACCAAGGGAGTGCGCGACCCTTTCCTGATCCGTTCCCCCGAGGGCGACAGGTTCCACGTGATCGCCACGGATCTGCGGACGTCCGGCGGAGACGAGGACCCGGTGCAGCTCACCTGGGACAGAGCCGAGCGCACCGGCAGCAAGTCGATCGTGGTCTGGGATTCCACGGACCTGGTCAACTGGACCGGTCAGCGCCTCGTCAAGGTGTCCCGCGACGCCGCGGGCAACACCTGGGCACCGAAGGCGTGCTACGCCGAAGAACTCGGCAAGTACGTCGTCTTCTGGGCCTCGAAGCTCTACGCCCAGGACGACCCGGATCACACCGGAACGACCTACAACCGGATGCTGTACGCCACCACCACCGACTTCCGCATGTTCAGCGAACCCGAGGTCTGGCACGATCCAGGGCACGCGTTGATCGACTCGGCCGTGATCAAGCACAACGGCGTCTACTACCGCTACACGAAGGACGAGCGGGACCAGACGCCTTCCGTGCCCAGCGCCAAGCTCATCACCGCCGAGAAGTCCCGCGAACTGACCTCCACCGCGTATGAGTTCGTGGCCGACCGCATCGGCAAGGGCGAGATCGACCGTGGTGAGGGCCCGGCTGTGTTCAAGTCGAACACGGAGGAGAAGTGGTACATGTTCATCGACGAGTTCGGGGAGCGCAACTACGTCCCGTTCGAGACCACCGATCTCGACTCCGGGAAGTGGATCCCGTCGACGAGCCACCAACTGCCTCCTGGAGCCAAGCACGGCTCGGTGCTTCCTCTCACCCAGGCCGAGTACGACCGGCTGCTGAGTGCTTATGGCGGGCAAGAGGACGATTCTTGATCACGCACGGATCAACCGCGATCCTCTCCGCCCCATTGCCATGCCCGCGGATCCGCCCGCACCAGAGGGGGAGACGCGAATCCGAAATTGTCCGCAGTCGCACAACCGCTCACCCAACGGTGGCGACAGACGCAACATGGCCTCGCCGAGGGTGGAGACCTCGACTCGCCTACTGTCGGGCCGAATCTTCGTTCTGCTGTGCGTTTATGCCGGGAGGCCACACCGTTCCCCTCCCGGTCCACCGATGCCCACGATGCTCCCGAGGCAGCGCATAGGGCGGCGCCCCTTGACGGACTCCTTGTCGAAAGGTTATTCATCATACGTCTTATGAGTTACATCGCATGCACAGAGGAGTTAGGGACACCGTGAGACAACGCCATCTGGCATCGGTCGCAATGGGCACATCCCTCGTCGCGGTAAGCATCATCGCGGCCAGCGCCACGCCGGCACTCGCCGTGCCGCCGCATCCCGGCAGGACCACCATCGTGGTTTCGCCGAGCGGCGACGATCACAATGAGGGCACGCCGGGAAAGCCGCTCCGTACGCTTGCGGCGGCGCAGGCGATGGCCCGTGAGTCGGCGCATGCGGGGAGCGCCGTCACGGTCGAGCTGAAGGATGGGACCTACCAGCTTGACAAGCCGCTGCGCTTCACCGCGGACGACTCGGGTACCAGCGCCAAACCGGTGATCTGGACGGCTGCGAGAGGGGCGCGGCCGGTCGTCTCGGGCGGCCGCCAGGTGAATGGCTGGACGTCGTACGACGACGGCAAGAACATCTTCGTCGCCTCGGTGCCCAAGGGGCAGGACAGCCGTCAGCTCTACAAGAACGACGCGGCCGCGCCCCGCGCGGCAATCAAGATCGCTCGCAGCGATGTGACGATCACCGCCTCCGGCATGCAGATCAAGAACCCCGCGTTGAACTATCTCGCGACGCTGCCGGACCAGAGCCGCATCGAGGTCGAGAGCCAGGGTTCCTTTACCGATCGGTACGCCCCCGTGCAGAGCATCAGCGGGACGACGATCACCATGCAGCAGCCCGCATGGCAGAACAACAACTGGGGGTACGACACTCTGGCGCGCCCGTTCGCGGGTGGCCAGTTGCTGCTCGAGAACTCCTACGCGTTCCTGCAGGAGGGGCAGTGGTATCTGGACCCCTCCGCCGGCAAGCTGTACTACCGTGCCGCCGCCGGTGAGGATCCGAACAGCGCGTCGTTCGTGCTGCCCTACCTCGAATCGCTCGTACAGATCGCGGGAAGTTACGCGAACCCGGTGCACGACCTCACCTTCTCGGGCATCCGGTTCTCGCACTCGACCTGGCTGTCACCCGGCTCGTCCATCGGCTACGCCGACCAGCAGAACGGCGCCTTCCTCCCGAAGGCCTACCCGCAGCCGGCCGACTACCTGAACAGCTGTCAGTCGGGCTGCCGACTGTTCGAGGGCGCGCGCAACGGCTGGCATCAGCTCCCGGCGGCCGTCCAGGTGGCCGCGGCCACCCGCGTGACGTTCTCGGACAACACCTTCGCCCACCTCGGGCAGGTGGGCCTCGGCATCGGGCTGGATGCCAACGCGAACGGAGCCGGGATCGGGCTCGGGGTCACCGAGACGACGGTGCACCACAACCTGTTCACCGACCTTGGTGGCGCGGGGGTCGTCGCGGGCGGCGTGCTGCCGGACGCCCACCACCCGAGCGACCCGGCGATGACCGTGCGCGACATCACGATCGACAACAACCTCGTGACCGACGTCGCCAAGGACTACAAGGAGATGTCGGGCATCCTGACCACGTACGTGGATCACGCCGTGATCGCGCACAACGAGGTCTCGAACCTCGCCTACGACGGGATCGACACCGGCTGGGGCTGGGGCGCGAACGACGCGGGCGGCAGCCAGGATTACCGGAACAGGGGCCTCTACGAGTTCCAGCCGGTATACACCTCGCCCACGACCCTCAAGAACACCGAGGTGACCGGCAACCTGATCCACGGGGTGAAGAAGGTCTTCCACGACGGCGGGAGCCTGTACAATCTCTCGGCCAACCCCGGCGCCGTGTTCAGCGGTAACTACATCTACGACACACAGCACACCGTGGGCCTCTACCTGGACGAGGGATCTCGTTACGTGACGATGAAGAACAACGTGGTCCAGGACTGCGGAGTGTGGGTGTTCACGAACTCCTACGGGACGATCAACAACACCAGCGACAATGTGCTTGAGCACAACTGGTACAACTCCGGCAATACGCAGACACCGAACACAGCCGAGCACAACAACCAGCTGATCGACAACGTCCAGGTGTCGGGCACCGCCTGGCCGGACGACGCCAAGGAAGTGATCGCGCACGCCGGCATCGAGCCGGGCCTGCGGACCTTCCCCGGGGTCTCGCAGTAGCCGGTCGACCCGACGACGGGGCGGGGGGAGCCGGACGGCTCCCCCCGCCCTTTCATGCCACGCCGGCAAGGCGGAGACTGCGGCCGCTCCGCACGCGAGCGCGCCGCTGTCAGCTCGTGGAGGTGCCCGC
>NZ_JBFAMX010000560.1:0-6765 GCF_040659615.1 Nonomuraea sp. NPDC049784 | reverse complement strand
TGCCGCTTGCCGGGGTGGTCGCCGGGCGGCGGGTGTGGTTGTGCGATCTCGACGGGACGCTCGTGGACTCGTTCCCCGCTCACGAGGCCGCCTTCCGCCGGGCCATCGCGGAGCTGGTCCCGGCCGCCCTCCCGTCCTTCCGGTACGCCGACCACGCGGGCGCGAGCACCGCCGAGGTGGCCGCGCTGCTGACCGGGGACCTCGAGGTGGCCGGGCGGCTGGCGCGGCGCAAGCAGGGCCTCTACCGGGAGTCCGTCGAACGGGGCCGGGTCCGGCCGTTCCCCGGGGCGCGCCGGCTGCTCGACCGGCTGTCCGGCGAGGGCCGGGTGGCGTACCTGGTCACCAGCGGCAGCCGGGGGTCGGTGGACCGGGTGCTGGCGGGCTCGTCCCTGGGGGCGTGCTTCCGTGACGTGCTCACCGCCGACGACGTGCCGGTGAGCAAGCCGGACCCGGAGTTCTACCGTCTGGCCTGCCGCCGCTGGCACGTCGATCCGGCCGAGGCCGTCGTGCTGGAGGACTCCCCCCACGGGGTGGCCTCCGCCGTCGGCGCCGGGCTGGCGACGCTGCACGTCCACGCCGCCGAGCCGGCCCCCGGCGCGGTCGCGGTACGCGGCCTGGACGACATCGTGTCCCTCTTGGAGATGAATTGAGCATCTGTGCGGTGATACCGGCCGCCGGGCGCGGCACCAGGCTGGGCCAGGGCATCCCGAAGATCATGATCGAGGTCGCCGAGGGTGTCACCGTGTGGCACCTGCTGCTGCGGCGCCTGCGGCCGTGGACCGAGCACATCCACGTCGTCCTCTCCCCCGACGGCGAGGCCCCATTCCGGGATCTCGCGGCCACGCAGATCGGCGCGGGCGCGGTGTCGGTGAGCGTCCAGGAGCGGCCGACCGGCATGGGAGACGCGATCTTCGGGGCCGCGGGGCACTGGGCGGCGTACGAGACGATCCTGGTGGTCTGGGGCGACCAGGCGAACCTCTCCCCCGCGACCGTGCGCGAGGTCGTCGCCGCCCACCCGGGCAAGGGGCTGACCCTGCCGCTGGTGCCGATGGCCGAGCCGTACGTGGAGTACGAGCTGTCCGAGGGCCGGCTCGTACGCGTGCGGCAGTCCCGTGAGGGCGACGAGTGCCGCCCGGGCGGGCTCAGCGACGTCGGCGTGTTCTGCCTGGCCACCGAGGGGCTGCGGGCGGCGTGGGAGCGGTACGCGGCGGAGGCGGCGCAGGGCGCGGCCACCGGCGAGGTGAACTTCCTGCCGTTCCTGCCGCACCTGTCGCGGGCCGAGGGCCTGCCGGTGACCGTGGTGCCGGTGGCCGACCCGGATGAGGCGCGTGGCATCAACACGGCGGACGATCTGGAGTTCGCCAGGCAGGCGTACCAGCGGTGCAGGTCCTGAGGGAACGCGCGGCGGGCCTGCGGTGGGCGGCCGGGCCGACGCTGGTGAGCACGGTGGCCAGCGGCACGGCGGCGGCGACCACGCTGGTCATCGCCCGCGGGGTGGGGGCGAGCGCGTTCGGCCAGTTCACGGTGGTGCTGTCGATCGCGCTGATCGTCACCGTCGGCATGCTGACGAGCCTGCACTACGTGATGCTGCAGGAGCTGCCCAGGGCGGATCCGGAGCGGCGGCCCGAGCTGGTGGCCACGGCGCTGCCGGCCACGCTGGCGGTGACCGCCGGGCTGGCCGTGCTGGGCATGCTGGCGGCGCCGCTGCTCACGTCCGCGCTGAACGTGGACACCCGCACGCTCGGCTTCGGCCTGGCGCTGGCGGCGTCGATGACGGTGAACCAGCTCACCGAGAGCTTCCTGCGCGGGCTGAGCCGATTCGCCTTCGTGGCGTGGCTCAAGCTGGCCATCGCGATCGTCTACCTGGCCACCGCCGCGTACTGCCTGCTGGTGCTGGGCGTCAGGGAGGCCGAGTCGTACCTGGTGGCGCTGATTGCCACGAACGTGGCGTTCGCCGTGGCGGCGCTGGCGGCGGTGCGGCTGCGGCCGCGTCTCTGGTCGGTCCGGCTGGCCCGGTCGCTGTACCGCCACGGCATGTACGTGACGGTCATCGCCGCGCTCACCGGCGTGCTGTTCGGCGTCGACGTGATCTTCCTGAACCACTGGGCGGGCCCGGCCGATGTCGGCGTGTACTCGGTCTACAACGGCTTCCCCAAGCGGCTGCTCGGCGTGGTGTTCACCGACGGGATCGGGCTGGTGCTGCTGCCCGCGATGGCCACCTCGGACAAGCCGCTGCTGATGCGGCGGATCGCCCGGCTGGTCCCGGCCGTGGCCGGGGTCACGGCGGTGGTCTCGTTCGCCGCCAGCACGGTGTTCTTCCTGCTGATGAGCGGCGACTACCCGTACTCGCTTGGCCTGATGGCGCTGTCGGCGCTGGGCATCGGCGCGCACACGGCGTTCAACCTGTACTCGGTCGCCCTGTCCATGGACGGGGTGCGCGGAGCGAAGGTGCTCATCGGCTGCCTGGCGGCGGGGACCCCGCTCGCCCTGGCCGCGCTGGCCGCCTGCATCCGCTGGCAGGGCCTGGCCGGGGGGCTCGTGGGTTTCGCGCTGGCCAACCTCGTCCTGCTGGCCGTCGTGGCAGCGGCGACCGCCCGCATCTACCGGCCCGTGGAAGGCGCCGCATGAGGATCGCCTACGTCGTCAACCAGTTCCCGCCCAACATCACCGCCGGCCTGGGCAGGTACGTCGAGCTGATCACGCCGTACCTGGCCCGTGGCCACGAGCTGACGGTGTACACGCTGAACGACGGCCACCTGCCGGTGGACGAGACCGTGGGCGGCATCCGCGTGCACCGGCCGCGCAGCGTCTTCGTCCGCGGGAAGCGGCTCAACCGCACCAAGCGCGCGGAGTTCCTGCTGCTCGCGTTGCAGGTCGTGGTCAGCAACTGGCGCTACTTCCTGCGGCTGTGCCGCCACGGTGAGCGGCCCGACCTGGTGGCCGTGCACGACTCCACGAACTTCCTGTCGGGCCTGCTCTGCCACTACGTGCTGCGGCTTCCGGTGGTCTTCCACGTGCACACCACGGAGTACGGGGTCGCGCCGCAGCGCAGCATCACCGACCCGCTCAACGTGTTCGCGGCGCTGGAGCGGTGGCTGGCCAGGATCTCCCGGCGCGTGGTGGTGGCCACACCGGAGGTGGGCGACCAGCTCCGGGCCGCGGGCTGGGACCGGACGCCCATCGACGTCGTGCCGCTGGGCGGGACGTACGAGGCGGTGCTCCCGTCGTACGGGCGGGACACGCTGCGTGCCGGGGCGCGGGCCCTGCGCGAGAGACTGGGGCTGCCGGAAGGGGATCCGGTACTGCTGTTCGTGGGCAGGATCGAGCGGCAGAAGGGCGTCTACCAGCTCCTGGAGGCGATGCGGGCGGCGGCGGACGCGGTGCCGGGGCTGCGGCTGCTGATCGTCGGTGAGGGTGACGTGGCGGGCGTCGAGCGCATCGTCGCCTCGACGGGGCTGCGGGGGCGGGTGCTGGCCGGCGGCAGGTTCGTCGAGGGCCGGGAGCTGCTGGAGCACTACGAGCTGGCCGACGCGTGCGTGTTCCCGTCGCTGTTCGAGCCGTTCGGGCTGGTGGCGACCGAGGCGATGGCGATGGGGCGGGCGACGATTCTGGGCGACGGCTTCTCGCGGCTCTTCCTCGGCCCCGATCCGCAAGCGCCCGCGGCGTACTTCGTGCGGGCGAGCGAGCCCGCCGACATCGCGCGCGGCGTGATCGAGGTCATGACCGACGCGGCGCTGCGCCGCGGGCTGGCGGAGCAGGGTGAGCGGTTCGTCAGGGAAAGTCTCAGCTGGTCCCGCGCCGCCACCGAGACGGCCTGGGTGTATCACGAGGCCGCGAAAACGACCGCCCGCTGAAATCGACGCCAATTCGATAACGTTATGTCATCGACGCAATGCGGAGAGTAACTAGCGCTGCGCGACTCGCCCTGCGACACGCCCGCGTCCAATCGCCGTCAAATTTTACCTGCGCGCTCCCCGCCCGAATTCCGGTGCGGCTCGCCGCATATTCCAGAATCAACCTGCAGCAGATGGGCGAATATTCAGAATGCTCAGGACCGGCAGTGCGGGCGCCCAGCGAAATATCTCCGCCGACCCTCCGAAATGGTTTGGCCCGGCATTAAAGGGGCCCAGAGGCTCATGTTCCGTTTTGTACGCGTTCATATAGTTTCACCCCTATTGTCCAACCATCCTGGAGCAGGAGATTTGCGGCCTGACGGGCACATGTACAATCATCGTGTTCAAGCTTGCGGCCAGGACATTGTGGCTGCAAGTCGCGGAGGGTCGGCTCTCAATATGAGAGGCAAATCCGTTCCCTCCGTGATTCCGGCGCGACTGTCTGCTGACTTCAGGTGGGGCGCCGGGACCGGTTGAAAGCGAAGAGGTCTCCTGGGCAAACAGGAGACCTCTTCGTCATTTCTCCCTGTGACGTCTCTTTACGGCCGTCACGGAGGGCGACCGGCATGCCATGCTTACTCACACGAGGAACTCTCACATCCCTGTTTGCCCAGGCGTTGTATCACGAGGTTCGTCGTAAGCCGGCGCCTCGAAGCGGCCATTTCGCGGGCCGCGTCCGGCGCTCCCACCTGGAGTCAACAAGGATCAAGGAGGTCGCTCATGGCGACGTCGACCGCACCTTCCGGCAGGAGTCGCAGGCGTGCCCCTCGCCGGGACCAGCCCTCCGGTGGACGACCGGCCAGGGAACAGCGCGCCACATGGGTGGTCGTGTTCGTGGGCGTACTGGTGACGTACGTGACGTTCGTGGTCATGCTGCTTCCGCAGGGATACGACCTGTGGGTCGTCCTGGGCGCCGCGACCACGACATGTCTTGTCGCAGGCCAGGTCACACGGACGGTGACGCTCATCTCGGCCGACAGGGGCATGGCCGGCGCCGTGATGCCTCGTTCGCTTCTCGGACGGGTGGTGGCGTCGTGGATCCGGGCCGTCGTCGCGGACGTCCCGCTTCGCGAGTCAGGCCTTCAGGACGGCGACTCCCGGGAACCGTGAACCGCACCGTCAGGCGGGGGCTCTCCTGAGCACGCGCAGGGAGCCCACCGCCAGGCCCGTGACGAGCACCACGTGGACCGCCAGGTGTACGGCCATGAAGTAGGCCGTGAAGGCCACCCCGCGCTGCCGGTGCACGAATCGCAGCAACTCGGGATCCGCCACGACGAACCACCCGACCAGCACCACCGGCACCAGGAACAGGGCCGGATCCAGCAGCCCCAGCGGCAGGCACGCGAGCGCCAGCGCGCAGGCGAGGATGCCGGCGCGGCTGTTGGCGTTCTCCGGCTTGGCCGCGCCGCGCCTGGCTGTGGCCAGCGCGAGCGGGATCAGCGGCAGGGCGCGCCGCCACTGCTCGGCGAGGACCGGCAGGAACCGGTGGCCCTCGTCGTGGCGGCCCATCACGGCGTCGGTCAGCAGGATCCTCGTGCGCACGGCCAGGCGGCTGCTGTACTCCACGTCCTCGCTGTCACGCAGGCCCTCGTCGAGCCGGCCCGCCTCCAGCCACACCACGCGGCGGATCGCGGCCAGCGCGAACACGACGCTGTTGACCTCGCCGAGGTGCCTGCGCCGCCAGTGGACCTGGTGGAGCAGGCGGTACCACTCGACGGGGCCGTCGTCTATGAGCGGCTCGGTGTCGTAGACGCCGTGCACGCAGCCGAGACCGGGATCGTCCTCCAGCAGCTTCGCGGCGTTGGCGACCGCGTCCGGTCGTAACGCCACGTCGCTGTCGAGGAAGAAGATCACGTCGCCGGTGGTGCTCTCCACCCCGGCGTTCCTGGCCGCCGAGACTCCGCGGTTCTCGGGGAGCCGTACGACGCGGCAGCCCAGCTCCTCGGCGATGGCCGGCGAGCCGTCGTCACTGGCGTCGTCCACCACGACGATCTCGTCGGGCCGCCGCGTCTGGGACAGCACGGACTCCAGGCACATGCGCAGAGTCCTGCTCGCGTTGTAGCACGGCACGATCAGCGAAACCTTCGTCACGGGGGCAGCCCTTCACGTGTCCAGAGGGTCTCCATGATCTCGCAGACCGCCCCCGCGGCGCATCAACGAGCGTCTCATCGGACTGTCACGTCCTGACGTAGGCGCAGGTCCCTGGAGGAGGACCCGACGTGGACCGTACGGCGGCCGCCCGCGAGCACCCATCGGCCGTCCGACCAGTACTGCAGCGCGCGCCGGCCCACCGTCACGGTGACGCGGCGCCGCTCGCCGGGCGACAGCCGCACCCTGGCGAACCCGGCCAGTGCCCGTGGCGGCATCGGGACCGGCGGGCCGGGCGGCGGGCCGAGGTAGACCTGCGCCACCTCCACGCCCTCGCGGCGGCCGGTGTTCGTGACGGTGAAGGACACGCTCAGCCCGCCGCCCGCGCCCCGCACCGACAGGTCGCCGTACTGGAAGCGGGTGTAGGACAGGCCGTGCCCGAAGGGAAAGAGCGGCTCGACGTCGTCGGCGTCGTAGTGCCGGTAGCCGACGAAGACGCCCTCGCTGTAGACGGCGACGCCGCCCGCGCCCGGGTAGCGCCCGGCCGGTGCGGTGGACGCGTCCTCGGCCCGCCGCGGGAAGGTCACCGGCAGCTTCCCGCCCGGACTGGCGCCGCCGAGCAGGAGCGTGGCGGTGGCGTCCGCGCCCTCCTGGCCCGGGTACCACATCTGCAGGATCGACCGCACGCGCTCCACCCAGGGCATGAGCACCGGGTCGCCGGTGTTGAGCACCACGGCGGTGCGGGCGTTGGCGGTGGCGACGGCCGCGATGACCTGGTCCTGGC
>NZ_JBFAMX010000559.1:0-6766 GCF_040659615.1 Nonomuraea sp. NPDC049784 | reverse complement strand
GCCAGCGCGGGCGAGCGCAGCGTGGCCTCCAGGAACCGCGGCTCCCCCGGCACGTGCGAGGACGGCGGCACGGGGTCCATGCGGGCGTACTCGTCCAGCCAGGAGGCGATCGTCTCCTCCGACACGCGCCGGCCGGCGTCCGAGCGCTGCCACGCGGCCAGTTCCCGGGGCGTGGCGCCGCCCGGGGGCGGCAGCGAGTCGCGGAGCAGGAGGAGGCGGAAGTCCTTGACCACGAGGTCGGCCGCGTGGCCGTCGGCGGCGAGATGGCACAGAACCAAGGCGATGTGCCGGACATGTCCCCCGGCCACCACGAACGCCACCCGCAGCGGCCACTCCTCCCAGTACGCGAACGGCTCGGCCGCCAGCCGCTCGCACACCTCCTCGACGGGCTCCGAGACCACCTCATAGGGAGGGCGGACCTCCGCCGAGATCCGCTGGAACGGCGCGTCGCGGGGCCCGGCGAGCCGGGTGCGCAGCGACTCGTGCCTGGCGACCAGCCGTTCGAGGGCCTGGGCGGCGCGTTCCACGGTGATGGGCCGCCGCTTGGGGGCGGCGAAGGAGCGGGCGATGTTGAGGTAGCGCTCCTGCGGGGCGGCTGCGACGACCGCGCGCCAGATGTCCTGCTGCCCCCAGGTCAGCGGCACAGTCAGTGGCACGTCGCAGGCTTCACGCATGGAGCCGTACGTAGTCCACCAGCGCGTCCAGGCTGTCGACGGCGGCCGGGTCGAGCTCGACCCCGAACTCGGCCTCCACCGCGTCGATCAGCCGCAAATAAGCCAGCGAGGTGACGCCGAGATCGCTCAGCCGGGCCTGTCCGGCCAGCACCTCGGCCGGATCGACCGCGCCGTCGGCGGCCTTGGCGATCATGTCGGCGAGCCGCTCGTGGAGCTCCCCATCCATCAGCACCTGGTGAACCCTCCCTCGTCGGGGAATCCGGGGCGAGTGTGTCACGCGGTGCCAGATGTCGGCAAGCGCCTGTAGGTAAGGGCTTGACGCATTTGTGCATTTTTTCTAGCGTCAAGCGGCACGACGAAAATAATTCTGGGGGTGGTTCAGTCGGCCCTTCCAGTGCCCGATCTCCTGACGTCCCGAGCCGCCACCGACCCCGGCCACGAAGCGCTGATCGTCGCCGGTCAGGGCAGCCTGACCCTGGCCGAGTGGGACGAGCGCTCCACCGCCGTCGCCCGCGCGCTCCCCGGGCCGCTCGAGGGCGATCGGGTCGCGCTGGTCTTCGGCGGCCGTGACTGGCTGGACTACGCGGTGAGCTGGATGGCCGTGTTGAAGGCGGGCGGCGTGGCGGTGCCGCTGTCCGACCGGCTCGCCCCGCCGGAGCTGGCGTACATGGTCGAGCACTGCGGCGCGACGACGGTGGTGCACGGCCGCGGCACGACGTTCCCCCAGGGCATTCCGTACGAGGACTTATCGCAGCAATCCGGCCCCCAAAGATCCGGTACGGCGGTCCTGCCGGAGATCGATCCGCGGTCGCTCGCCCAGATCCTCTACACCTCCGGCACGACCGGCCGCCCCAAGGGCGTCGCCGCCACCCACGCGAACCTGACCTCCCCGCCCGTGCACCCCAAGCGCCGCCCGTTCGCGCATTCCCGGCATCTGGTGCACGCCTTCCCCATCGGTACGAACGCCGGCCAGGTGATGCTGCTCCACGCGCTCACCGCCGCCCCGGCGGTGGTCACGCTCCCGCTCTTCACCCCGTCCCGCTTCGCCGCCCTCATCGAGTCGTACGCGGCCGGCACCGTCTTCGTCGTCCCCGCCATGGCCGTCGAGCTGCTGGGCGCCCGCGTGCAGGACCGCCACGACCTGTCCAGCGTGCTGCTGCTCGGCTCGGCCGCCGCCGCGCTGCCCCCGAAGGTGGCCGCCGAGCTGACCGCGGCGTTCCCGAACGCCACCGTCGCGAACTACTACACCTCCACCGAGGCCGCCCCGGCGCAGACCATCATGATCTACGACGCCGAACGCCCCGGCTCGCTCGGCCGCGCGGCCGGCGGCTCCAGGCTCAAGATCGCCGACTCCGAGGGCAACCCGGTCGAGCCCGGGCAGACCGGCGAGGTGTGGCTGCGGGCCGCCGCGCACCCGCGCGCGTACTACGGCTCCGACCGGGACGACGCCTTCCAGGACGGCTGGGTACGCATGGGCGACCTCGGCTACCTCGACGAAGAGGGCTACCTGTATCTCGTCGACCGGGAGAGCGACGTGATCAAGTCGGGCGCGTTCAAGGTCTCGACGCTACAGGTGGAGTCGGCGCTGCACGAGCACCCGGCCGTGGCGGACGCGTCGGTGTTCGGGGTGCCGCACCCGGTGATGGGCATGGCCGTGGCCGCCGCCGTGGTGACCACGGAGCCGCTGGCGCTCAGCGACGTGCGCGCCTTCCTGAGCCCCCGGCTGGCGGGGCACGAGCTGCCCTCGCTGCTGCTCAACCTGGACGCCCTGCCCAGGAACACCGCAGGCAAGGTCATCAAGCGGGAACTGCGCCGTATGGCAGAGGATTGGCAGCCTCCCCCGCCTGAAGTGAAGGCGAGGGATTCCAGCCCATCTCACGCTGAGAGGAGGATGGGTTGAGGTTCGCAGTGCACCGGCCCGGCAACCCGTGGCCCTTCCCGCGCAGACACGGCATGCCCTGCCGCCAGTTTGATGTTCCTGGCCGCGTTCACATCCGCGTTGCAGGCGTATCCGCAGGATCGGCAGCGGAAGACGGCTTGGCTCTCGCGCGCCTCCCGATCCACGATCCCGCACGCCGAACACCGCTGACTGGTGAATGCGGGATTGATCTTCACCACCCGGCCGGGAGCCTTGTGCTCCAGCCTTTCGACCAACTGTCCCCAGCCGGCCGCGAGGATCGACCGATTGAGCCCGGCCTTGGCCCGGACGTTCCTGCCCGGCTCGGCGAGCGTCCCTTTGGCCGACCGCGTCATGTTGCCAATCCTGAGGTCCTCGACGGCAATCACGTCGAAACGCCGCGCCAGGCCGGTCGAGATCTTCTCCACCCAGTCCTTACGCCGGTCAGTCTCACGGGCCTTCAACCTAGCGATGGCCTGCTTGACCGCAGCGCGCCGGCGCGAACCGCGCTTGGCCCTTGCCAGCTTGCGCAGCAGTTGCCTGAGCCGCGTCTGCTCCGTCTCTCGAAGGCCGGGCGCGGAAACCATCTCGCCCGTGGACAGCGCGGCCGACACGGCCACACCACGATCCACCCCGACCACCTCACCGGTGCCCGGACTCGGGATCGGCTCGGGGATCGCGGCGAAGGCGACGTGCCAGCGGCCGGCCCGATCCCGAGTGATCCGATACGACTTCACACCCTCCGGCACGCGGCGGGACCACCGGAACCGCACCCAACCGACTTTGGGCACCCGCACCTCACCCACTTTACGGGACAGGCGGCGCACATCGCCCGCCTTCACCGCGACGATCCGGAAGCCTTGGCTCCGCCCTCGCCTGCGCCAGGTCGGGCGGCGGTGAGTGCCGGCGAAGAAGTTGGCCATCGCCTGGGCGAAGTCCTTCAGCGCCTGCTGCTGCACGATGATCGAACCCACCCTCAACCACATGAAGGCGGCCCGTGCCTGCGTGAGCTGGCGGCACTGCTCGGCGAACCCCGGCGCGGATCTACGTCCCGGCCTCCAGTGAGCGTACTGCTCCACTGCCAAATTCCATACAAACCTGGCATGCCCGCAATGCTCCAACAGCACCGCCTCCTGGGCGGGCGTCGGCTGCAACCGATAGCGGGACACGCCCAGCAACCTACCGATCACCACCGACAAAACCAGGAGACCGCCGTGTCCCACCGTTCCACCGTTACTTCCTGTTCTGAAGGACGGGACGTCCACGTTGTGGGTGTCCGGTGAAGATGGTCCTGGCATCGCAGGCCCAGCACGGCATGTGGATCACCGAGGTGATGCACGCCACCGGCACGGCCTACCACATGCCGTTCGCCATGTGGTTCGACGGCCCGCTGGACCGGGGGGCGATGCTGAAGGCGTGCGAGTCGGTGCTCGCCCGCCACCCGGTGCTGGGGTGCGCGTTCGAGGACCGCGACGGCGAGCTGCATCTGGTGCCCGCCGTCGACCGGCCGCCGGTCGAGTTCGTACGGGCGGCGGACCCGGAGGCGCTCATCCGCGAGGAGATCGCCCGGCCGTTCGACCTGGGACGGGGGCCGCTGGCGCGGTTCACGCTGGTGGAGGTGTCGCCGTCGCGGCATCTGCTGCTGTTCGTGGGGCACCATCTGGTGTTCGACGGCGAGTCGAAGGACCTGCTGGTGCGCGACCTGGCGGCGGCGTACTCGGGCGGGCCGCTGCCGCCGCTGCCGATGCCATACGGGGCGGCCGCCTCGATCCCGCCCGAGGCGGAGGCGTACTGGCGCGAGCGCTGGCGGGACCTGCAGGCGGTGGTGGCCGGCGGCGTGGCCAGGACGGCGCGGACGGCAGGCCATGGCGAGACGGTCCTGCTCGATCTGACGGCCGAGATGTCCGGGTGGGAGCGGGCCGGGGTCACGCGGTTCGAGCTGTTCCTGGCGGCCGTGCACGCCCTGCTCTTCAGGTACGGCAACGCCGAGACGGCGGTCGCCGTCGCCATGTCCACCAGACGGCAGGAGACCAGGGACCACATCGGCCTGTTCGCCACCGAGTTACCCGTCTACTCCGCGCCCACGCCCGGCACCACCCTCGCGGAGCTGGCCCACGACCTGCGGGCGCAGCTACGCGAGCTGAACCGCTTCCGCGACGTCCCCGCGGCCAGGGCGGCGGGCGGTATCAGGCCGCGCCCGGCGCTGGCGCCCGTGTCGATCAGTTTCCGGCGGCGCGCGGCCGACGCGGCCTTCCCCGGGCTGGAGCTGGCCGCCGAGTGGAAGATGTCGAACCACATGGTCAGGAACGTGCTCCATCTGCAGGCCGTGGACAGCGACGACGGGCTCCTGCTCACCCTGCACTACAGCCCGGACATCATCGAGCGCGAGCTCGTGGAGCTGGCCGGGGAGCATCTGCGCGCCGTGCTGGCCGCCGACCCCGGCCTCAGGCTCGCCGACCTGCCCCTGCCCGCCGCCGTGCCGGTGCCGGCGCCGCCGGTGGAGGCCCCCGTACCGCACGCGGATACGGGGACGCTCGACGGCGAGCTGGTCGAGCAGGTGCGGCAGATCTGGATGGAGGTCCTGCGGATCGACGACATCGCCCCCGACGAGGACCTGTACGACCTCGGCGGCCACTCGCTGACGATCACGCAGATCAGCGCGCGGATCAGGAAACGGCTCGGCGTCGAGGTGCCGTTCGACGTGTTCCTCGACGATCCCACGGTCGGCGGCGTGGCGGCGGCGGTCAGCGAGCTGCGCGCATGATCTCCCTCGGCCAGGAGCGGCTCTGGTTCCTGCACCGGCTCGACCCGGCCGACCCCGCCTACCGGGTCGCCGTCGTGCGCCGGATCCGCGGCCCGCTCGACATCGGCGCGCTGACCGGCGCGTTCGCCGACGTGGTGGCGCGGCACGAGTCGCTGCGCACCCGCTTCCCCAGCGACGACGGCCAGCCGGTCGCCGTCGTGGACCCGCCGGGGCCGGTGCCGGTCGAGCGGGTCGACCTCGACACGCCGGAGCAGGCCGAACGGCTGCTCGAGGAGCGCGCGAACATCCCCTTCGAGCTGGGCTCCGCGCCGCCGCTGCGCGTCACGCTGGTCCGGCTCGCCCCCGATGACCACGTGCTCTGCGTGGTGCTGCACCACATCATCGGCGACGGCTGGTCGCTGAACGTGCTCATGGACGACCTGGCCACGTGCTACGCCGCCCGCGAGGACGGCAGGCGGGCGGCGCTGCCGGAGCCGGCGACGAGCTATGCCGAGTACGCCGAGGCGCAGCGGGCCGCGGACGCGGACGTGTCCTACTGGACGGCCGAACTGGACGGTGCCATGCCGCTGGAGCTGCCGGTGGACCGGCCGCGCCCGGCCCGGCGGGGCAGCGCGGGCGGAGAGGCGTGGTTCGCCCTCGACCCCGCGCTGGCGGGGTCGCTGCGGCGGCTGGCCAGGGCGGAGCGGTGCACGCTGTTCATGGTGCTGCTGGCCGCGTACCAGGCGCTGCTGGCCCGGCACACGGGTCAGGACGACATCGTGGTGGGCTCGCCCACGGCCGGGCGCGACCGGCCCGAGCTGGAGCCGATGGTCGGGCTGTTCGCCTCCACGCTGGTGCTCAGGGGCGACCTGTCGGGCGATCCCACGTTCACCGAACTGCTGCGGCGGACCCGCCGTACCGTGCTGGAGGCGATGGCGCACGGCGAGACGCCGATCGAGCGGGTGCTGTCCGCGCTCGACATCGAGCGCGACCTCAGCCGCACGCCGCTCTTCCAGACCATGTTCGGACTGCACAACGCGGCGGTCGGGTACGGCGAGGCCTCGACGTTCGCGGGGCTGGAGAGCGTGCCGTTCCCGCACGGGGCGCCGCCCGCGATGGTGGACCTGCGGGTGGACCTGTGGCCGCACGGCGACGGCCTGCGCGGCGCGTTCGTCTACAGCGCCGAGCTGTTCGAGCCGCCGACGGCCGAGCGCTTCGCGGCGCGCTATCGCACGCTGCTGGAGTCCGTCGCCCACCGTCCCGATGCGCGGGTGTCCGAGCTGGAGCTGCTGCCCGCCGACGAGCGGCGGCTCCTGGCCGCCTGGAACGACACCGCGCTGGAGGTGCCGTCCGGCACGGTCGTGGACCTGTTCCTAGCCCCCATGGTGGCCGCCATGACCGCGGCGGTGGCGGAGGCCGTACGGACGCGGTGGCGGGAGGCGTCGCGCACGG
>NZ_JBFAMX010000558.1:0-6776 GCF_040659615.1 Nonomuraea sp. NPDC049784 | reverse complement strand
CGCCGCCGCCATGGCCCGGCGCTCGACGGTGGAGGTGTTCGCCCGGAGTTTCGCGAACTCGTACCGCTCCTCGCTGCGGGCGTGCATGGTCACGGCGGTACGCAGCTCCCCCAGGCGCTCCCAGAACTCCGGATGGTCCACGCCGCCCTTGTGCAGCTCGAGGAGGAGCCGCTTGGCCCGGTTCTCCTCGGTCAGGCGATCGCCCACCACGCCCTGGCCGTTGTCCAGCTTCCTGCGTGCGTACGGGTGGACGATCTCCTCCTCGGCCGTCTCATGTACGGACAACATCCTCGTCAGCCGGTCGAACGCCTCCTCCACCTTGTCCGGAGGCGCCTGCTCGACCTCGTCGAACAGGTCCCTGATCTGGCCGTGCTGGGTCACCAGCAAATCGATGACATCTTGTTCACCCACGTCCGCGCCCTACCCGGCCCTCCCCTGGACACGCGCCTCCTTACCGAACGCGGGCCGTTCGAGCACCGAACGCGGAGGTTGCCGGATCATGCGCCGGGTAGCGCAGCCACATGGCCTTCGATCCGCTGCAGGAGCGGGGTATCCCGCTGGACGATCAGCTGCGTGACTGGCGCGAGCTGAACGTCGAGCCCATCGATCCCGACCACGCCGACCCGTACACGCGGTGCCGGATCATCGCGATGAACGGGATCGAGACGGAGGCGATCTTCTTCAGCCACCAGCTCGCCCGCCACTGCCCCGACACGGAGATCAGGCAGCAGCTGGCGCGGGTGCGCTACATCGAGGCGCAGCAGCAGAAGGTGGTCAACTGGCTGCTGCCAGGGGTGTCGTCGGTGCTGGAGACCACACTCGCCTATGAGCAGGCGGCGGTGGATCTGACGGCGTGGGTCGCGCGGATGGAGCCGGACGGGTACCTGAAGCAGGCCTTCGAGTTCGGGGTGCTGGAGCACTTCGATCACCTCTATCGGTACGCGAACCTGTACGAGATGCTCGAGCACCGCAAGGCCGAGAAGATCGTGGACCGGCTGACCGAGGTGATGCCCGGGCGGCCCACCTACCTGCACCATCGGGACCCGATGGACAACGTGCGCGAGCCGTACCAGAAGAGGTCGACGGAGCCGCTGTCGCGGCTGCACGCGCTGACGATCAGGGCGGCCGAGCAGCAGACCATGAACTTCTACATGAACGTCGGCCCCATGCAGATGGAGCCGATCGCGCGCCGGCTGTACCAGGAGATCGCGCTGGTCGAGGAGGGGCACGTGACTCACTACGAGTCGCTGGCCGATCCGGGCGACAGCTGGTGGGAGATACTGCTCAACCACGAGTACAACGAGTGCTACATGTACTACTCGTTCGCGCTGACCGAGCCGCATCCCAGGGTGCGGACCATCTGGGAGCTGCATCTCAGCATGGAGCTGGAGCACCTGCGGCTGGCGGCCGAGCTGTTCAAACGGTTCGACGGGCGCGATCCCGACCAGGTGCTGGCTCAGGCGTGCCCGCCGCCGGTGACGTTCGAGCCGAACAAGGCGTACCTGCGTGAGCTGATCGCCACCCAGATGGACTACACGACCGTGGGCGCCGGGTACGCGCGGGAGGCGCACGAGCGCTTCCGGAAGGCGCAGGACACGATCATGGGCGGCGACAAGGCGCCGTCGGAGCAGGTCGTCGACGACAACCGCGCCGTTTCCGGCCAGGAGTACCGCCTGGAGACGGAGGGGCCGCACCCCGCGGCGATCACGCTCCACCGCTAGCGCCTAGAGTGGGGGTTCATGACAGCAGTCGCCCTCGTCACCGGCGCGTCGCGCGGCCTGGGAGCCGTCATCGCGCGCAGGCTGGCCGCCGACGGCCTGGCCGTCGCGGTCAACTATCGCTCGGACGCCTCCGGAGCGGAGAAGGTCGTGGCCGCGATCCAGGACGCGGGCGGCGCCGCGGAGGCGTTCGCCGCCGACGTCACGGACGAGTCCGAGGTGACGGACCTGGTGGCCCGCGTCACCGGCAGCCTCGGCCCGGTGCGGGTCCTGGTGATCAACGCGACCGGCCCGCAGCCGTCCATCCCGCTGGAGGAGATCACCTGGCAGTCGCACCTCGACCAGCTCACGTTCTTCGTCAAGAGCCCGACACTGCTGGTGCAGGCGGTGCTGCCGGGCATGCGGGAGCGGCGCGGCGGCCGCGTCATCCAGATCGGCTCCGACATTGTCGACCGCAACCTGCCCGGCATGTCCGCCTACATCGCGGCGAAGGGCGCCCAGCACGCCATGACCCGGGCCTGGGCCCGCGAGCTGGGCCCGCACGGCATCACGGCCAACATCGTCGCCCCCGGCTGGATCCCGGTGGAGCGGCACGCGGGCCTGGACGAGAGCGGCTACCTCGCGGAGGTGCCCCTGGGCAGGATGGGCACGCCCGACGACGTGGCGGCCACGGTCTCGTTCCTCGCCTCGGACGGCGGCGCGTTCGTCACGGGGCAGCACATCAAGGTCAACGGCGGCCACACGTGAGCAGCGCGGGGCGTATTCAGTTTGGGGACTGGGCCGAGATTCGCTAGAGTTCTCTCGTCGCCCGGTGCGAGCCGGGCGGACGCGGAAGTGGCTCAGTGGTAGAGCATCACCTTGCCAAGGTGAGGGTCGCGGGTTCGAATCCCGTCTTCCGCTCGGAGCTTCCGGCTCGGTGGCGTGGCCGAGAGGCGAGGCAGCGGCCTGCAAAGCCGTCCACACGGGTTCAAATCCCGTCGCCACCTCACAAGGACGATTAGCTCAGCGGGAGAGCGCTTCCCTGACACGGAAGAGGTCACTGGTTCAATCCCAGTATCGTCCACCATTCTCGCGTGCCCCGGCCCCTGCGGCCGGGGTTTCGTGTTTCGGACGCCGCGCTCACCCGCCGGCCACTTCCCCGTCACCGCGCGGCGGCACCCAGCCCCGCGCGGGCAGATGACGGGGCGTGGTGAAGACGACCCGGACCTTCCTGCTCGCGGCCGCCGCCTCCGCGCTCGTCGTCTCCGGCGTGTGCGCCCTGCCGCCCGTGGGCGGTTTCCTGCTCGGCCGGACCGTCGGCGCGGTGCTCGTCTTTCCCGGGTTGGGGAGGGGACAGGCGGTGGGCACGGCGGCGACGCTGGTGGCCTTCTCCCTGGCGCTGACCGGCGGGGCGTATCTCGCGTTCCGGTGGGCCGGGTTCGGGGGGTCGCGGCTGGGGGTGATGGTGTGCTGGGGGCTCGCCGGCGGGCCTGCCGGGGTGCTGGCCGTGCTGGCGTGGGCGCGGTCGCAGGGGCTGCCCTTTCGTGAATACCTGACGTACGCCGCCTCGTGGGGGATGGCGGTCGCGCTGCTCTCCGGGCTGCTGGCGCTGGCCATTACGCGAACGGTGCCCGACGGCCCCCGGAAGGGCAGGTGGGCGTTCCATCCCCGCGCGTGGGTGCTGCCGAGCCTGGTGGCCGGGTGGGCGGTGGTGTGGAGCGTTCTCCTCAGGGATCAGCCGTTGCCGGCCTGGCTGCCCCTGTCGCTGAGCTACTTCGACCAGGTGGCCGTGGTGCTCGCCGCCGTCGCGGCCGGGTCGCTGGAGGGTGTGCTGCGGCGGCGATTACCGGTGGAGGGCCGGCCGGGGCGGGCGTTCGTGCTGGCGTGGATCGCGCTGACCGCGGCCCCGGTCGTGTACGCGGCCGTCGTGGCGATCGACCGCGGCATGCGGGAGCTGCTCCTCGCCCATCCGCTGGACGCGGCCTGGGCTGTGGCGTACCTCCGCGACCTCGGAGAGGTGCTGATCGCCGAGCCCGCGCAGGTCGCCGTGCCCCCGTTGCTGCTGGCGCTGGTGGCGACCGGGGTGCAGACGGCCGTCCCCGCCAGGGAGCGCTCGAGCGCGGCGCCCGATCCCGTGCGGCCCGATCGGCGGTGGAGCCTGCTGGTGGCCGGGGCGGCGGTCGCGCTGACGTACTTCTGCCTGGCCGTCACGTCGAGGTTCCCCGTGCTGACGCGGCGGACGTTCGACGAGGAGACGCCCGCGCCGCTGCGGGCGCTCGCGTTCCTGGCCCCGCCCGACCCGGCGCTGGGCAGGACCGTGGTGGTGTGGTCATGGGCCGTGACGGCGGCGTTCGGGGTGGCGGCGGCGGTGCTGGTGTACGTGGCGGTCCGCGGCCGGGTCGTGCGCCTCTTCCCCGCCTCCGACTATCTGGTGCTGGTGGGCGCGCTCGCGCTGGCCGCCGCGCTGGCCTGGAACATCGGCAGCGTGATCGGCCACGCGGTCACCGGTGAGTGGCTGCTGGGGATCTCGCCCGCTCGGGAGGCCGCCGAGTTCACCGGGTTCGTGGTGCCGGTGTTCGGGGCGCTGCTGTTCATCGTGCACTCGCAGGTCGGCCTGACCAGGTTCGTACGCATCGTCGAGCTGGAGGGCGAGGAGGGCTGGGGGAAGCTGGCCGAGCGGTACCGCGCCTGGAAGGAGCAGGTGCGGCCGCACCTGCCGAGCAGACGGGAGCGCGGCCTGGTCGCGGCCCGGGCGGCCGGGGCGGCGCTGGTGATCGCCGTGGTGGCCGGGACGTTCCAGGGGTTCGGCGCCGGGCCGCCCGTGGGGCGTGTGGACGCGCCGTTCTTCGCCGTGCCGGTCCTGTGCGTGACGCGGCCGCCGCTGGAGAACCTCACCGCCGGCCTGTACGTGATGCTCCTGGCCGGGCTGGTCTACCTTGGCTTCGGCAGGCTGAACACGAAAGAGCGCCGACCGGCGTCCTGGCTGGCCGTATGGGGACTGTCGGTGGTCGCCGGCGGGCTGGCGAACCTGTTCGACCCGGTCACCGGGCTGCAGATGGGCTTCGTCGCCGGGCCCCTCGCCGCCGCGGCCCTGGCCGTGCCGCTGCGGAGGAAGATCCTCCTGTACGGCGCCGCGCTGCTGGTCCTGGTCGCGGCGGCGCCCGCGGTGAAACGGGGCCCGGCGCGCGAACGGGTCGCGCTCAGCCCGGTCGCCTGGCGGGAACAGCGCCCCAGGCTCACGATCGACGTCTCCTACCCGCGGGCCCGGGGCTCCGACGCGGCCAGGATCAACGCGGCGCTGGCCGAACCGGTGCGGGAGGCCGTCGAGCGGACGTTGCGGGGCCTGCGTGCCGACCCGGGAGCCACCGGCGCCGTCAGCGCCACGTACGTCGTCGTGCGCAACGACGCCGACGTGATCTCGGTTCGCTACATGATGGCGGGCGACGCCGGACGGGCGGTCAACTACGACCGGTCCGCGGGCCGGGCGCTCGCCGTACAGGAGATCTTCGCCCCGGCCGTGCTCACCCCGGCGGGCAGGCGGCGGCTGGCCGACGCGCTGCGACCGCTCATGCCCCCGCGCCAGAACCCGCGGACCGTGAGCGTGGACAACGACCGCATCCTGGTCAATCTGGGCACGGGCGCCGTGGAGTTCACGTTCGGCCGCGGCTATTTCTGCGACGGCTGCGAGCCGTTCACCGTGCGGGCTTCGAGCCGGCGGCTGGCCGGGCTGCTCCGGCGGTCGTCGAGCGCTCTGGTCATCGAGCGCTCATAGCGCAACGATCAACCCCATGGACATACAGGAGATCGCCGACCGGCTCCACATCACCGACCTGCTGGCTCGCTACACCCACGCCATCGACTCCGGCCAGTGGGAGCTGCTCGACGAGGTGTTCACTCCCGACGCCGTGATCGACTACCGCTCCGCGGGCGGCATCAAGGGCACGCGGGACGAGGTCAAGGCCTGGCTCGCGGAGGTGCTGCCGCACTGGCCCGGGCGCCTGCACCTCATCGGGGCCCCGCGGATCGGCTTCGAGGACGGCGAAGCGCGCGTGAGCGCCCCCTTCACCGACACCCTCGCCCCCACCAGGGACATGGTCACCGCCGACACCGAGGGGTTCCTGCACGGCGGCGGCTGGTACCACCACCGCATGCGGCGCACGCCGGGCGGCTGGCGCAGCGTGGAGCTGGTCGAGGAGCAATCCTGGCGCACCGCCCGCTGACCCGGCTCCCTCCCACGGGCCGGCGACGGCCTTGACCTGCGAAAACAGCGGCAGATACAGAGTTAATACGTTTGTGGTCAAACCGCTCAGGGCAGCGCGAGTGCGGGCAGAAGTCCCCCTGCTCTTCCCGGTCGAAAGGCTGTGCGGCACATGGCATTCGCATTGGGTCTTCTCGGTCATGACATAGCGGTCGATCTCGGAACCGCCAACACTCTCGTCTACGTCCGCAGGAAAGGCATCGTGCTGAACGAGCCCTCGGTCATCGCGATCAACCTGCACAGGAACACCGTCGTGGCCGTGGGCAAGGCGGCCAAGCGCATGATGGGGCGCACTCCCCCGCACATCGCGACGATCAGGCCGCTCAAGGACGGCGTGATCGCGGATCTCGACGCGGCGGAGCGGATGCTGCGCATGTTCATTCAGAAGGCGCACCCGAGCAGGTTCCTGGCCAAGCCGCGCATCGTCGTGGCGGTGCCGAGCGGCACCACCTCCATCGAGCAGCGGGCGGTCAAGGAGGCTGCCTACGAGGCGGGCGCGCGCCGGGTGCACATCATCGAGGAGCCGATGGCCGCGGCGATCGGCGCCGGGCTGAAGGTCGGCGAGGCCACCGGCAACATGGTGGTCGACATCGGCGGCGGCACGACGGAGGTCGCCATCGTGTCGATGAGCGGCGTCGTGGTCGCCAAGTCGCTGCGGGTCGGCGGCGACGAGCTGGACGAGGCGGTCATCACGTACGCCAAGAAGGAGCACGCGCTGCTGCTCGGCGACCGCACGGCCGAACGCCTGAAGATCGAGCTCGGCATGGTGCGGCCCGCTCCCGTGCGCGACTCCGACGCCGCGCCCAGAGGCAGGCACCGGG
>NZ_JBFAMX010000557.1:0-6785 GCF_040659615.1 Nonomuraea sp. NPDC049784 | reverse complement strand
GCGGGGGCCGCGCGTCATCGACTTCGGCATCGCGCGCGACGTCGACACGCTGGCCGCGCACACGCAGGCCGGGCAGGTCATGGGCAGTCCCGGATGGGTGGCGCCGGAGCGGCTGACGGGCGGCCCCGCGGTGCCCGCGTCGGACGTGTTCGCGTGGGGGTGCCTGGTGGCGTTCGCCGCGGCGGGGCATCATCCGTTCGGCGGCGGCGAGGCTGATGTGCTGACCCGGCGCATCCTGTTCGACCCGCCGCGGGTCGCGGGCGTGCCCGCCATGCTCCAGCCCGCCGTCGAGGCCGCGCTGGCCAAGGATCCCGCCGACCGCCCCAGGTCTGCCGATCTGCTGCGGGTGCTGCTGGCGGCCGGGGGCGTCGGTGAGCCCTGGGATCTGCGGCAGGCGGTGGCCGGGGTATTGGAGGAGATCTGGACGCCGGTGCCCTATCCGCCCGGGGGAGGGAGGGTACGCCTCGCGGGGCCGCCCGGCGACACCGGTTCCGACCCGTCCGGCGTACCGGAAGATGGTGTGGAGCGTTCCGGTACGCGTAGACGCAGGAGGAATGCGGGGGCTCACCTGTCGCACGCCAGTTTCGCCGCCCTCGCCACGGTCTCCATCGCGGCCATCACGGTGATCGCGGCGGCGGGCGGCGACGGGATGAGCATCGGGGGAGGCTCGCTGCTGCCCGGCAACCCGCCGGTCGTGCAGCCTCACGGCAGCGCCGAATCCACCGTCCGCCCCTCGGCCACGCCCACCGGCGCCCTCCCGCCCACACGGGCCCTGGTGACGGCGCCTGTGACAACCACGCCCACGCCCACGCAGTCCGTCTCCCACACGCGCACGAAGAGTCCGTCCACCCTGCTCGACCCTTCGCCCGAGCGCAAGAACACATTCCAGCCGCCGAACACGAGCGGCCCCGGCGACCCCGGGGGCGACGATCCGGGCGAGTGTGCGAACCCGGCGAGCAGAAGGAGGGGAAACGCGGCCAGGCGGAGTTGCCCGCAGCCGTCGGGCTCGATCTCCACGATCCCCCAGGACGGGCCCGGCGAGTCACCGGACCCCTCCGTGTCCGTCTCGGAGACGCCTACGGCTACTGGATCTTAGTCAGGTCGATCAGGTAGAGGTCGTTCCCGAGCGTGTAGCTGAGGAGCGCGTACGGACAGTACGAGCCACCTCACGGCCTCACGCCTTCTGGGAACCCGGTCCAGCGCAGGTCGGGCGGTAGGTGGCTCATGTCGTTGAACATCACGATCGTGGGCGGCAGGCCGTTGCGGTACTCGATGACCGTCAGTGCGGTGTTGGCGCTGTTCAGTCCGAGCCATCGGGATGGCGGCGCGTCCAGTGCGTGCCGCACCAGCCACGCGATCTGGAAGGCGTGCGTCACCAGGACGTCGTGTGTGTCGGGCTGGGTCCCTTTCGTGGTCGTGTCGGGGGCCTTCGCGAACCGGGCAACCAGGGCCTCGGCGAGCCTCTGGCCCGAGGCTGCCTCGGTGTCGTCGTAGCCGTCGAAGAAGCCGGCCCAGGACGGGGGTGTTTCGGCTGCCCTGGGAACGTAGGGCAGGTGGTCGACGAGTTCGGCGGCCTCAGTCACGGGCACGTTCGGTAGATGCCGGGCGAGTTCGTGCGCGCTTGCTACGGCGCGTGGTAGCGGAGAGTGCCACACGGCGTCGACCGGTACGCTGGCGAGCCGTTCGCCCAGCAGGCCCGCCTGCCGGCGCCCGATGCCGGTGAGCTCCCCGAACGCGTCGGCCGCGCCGTGGCGTGCTAGGTAGAGGTGTCGCGCTGTCATCAGTAGTCAGGGGCGCGGTGTTCGTGCGGGCCCGTCCCCATCTCCTTTCGATCCGATGCGACTTCCGGCAATGGCTCCCGGCCAGGGACGGAAGTGATCAGTCAGGCGTTTGCCGCCGTGACGGTGCCGGTGGTGCCGTCGATGGTGATGATGGTGTCGTCGTGGAGCCTGCTCGTCGCGTTCGGGATGCCGAGGACGGCGGGGATGGCGTGTTCGCGAGCGACGATCGCGGCGTGGGAGAGCACGCCTCCGGTTTCGGTGACGACGCCGGCGGCGATGCGCAGCAGCGGCGTCCAAGCGGGGTCGGTGAAGGGGCAGACGAGGATGTCGCCCGGGTGCACGCGCGCGAAGTCGCCGGGGCCGCGGACGATCCTCGCGGTGCCGGTCACGGTCCCGTGGCTGCCTGGTGTTCCGGTGAGTGTGGCGGCTGGGGTATCCGAGGCGCCGGAAGGTGATGCTGGTGGTGGGGGTGCGGCGGTGACCGGCCGTGCTTGCAGAACCCAGGTACGGCCGTCGACGATCGACCACTCGATGTCCTGCGGTCCACCCAGTACGGCAGCAATCTCCTTGCCCAGCTGGGCCAGCTGCGTGGCGGTCGCGTCGTCGATCGTCGGTTGGTCCCGGGTACGGGTGGGCACGTCGCGAATGACGAGATGCGTGCCGCGCCGGTCAAGGCGGGCCCGTTTGTCCGCGATGGTGCGTGTGACCGACCCGTCCTTGGCGACGCGGTAGGCGTCAGGGGTGACCTTGCCCCCGACGATGCTGGGGCCGAGGCCCCAGGACGCCTCGATCTGGGTCGCGTCGTTCGGGTCGGCGGGTGTGAACATGACCCCGGATACCTCGGCATCCAGATGGCGTTGGACGATGACGGCCATCACGAGATCGTCGCACGGCTGGTGGTCGCGGCCGGAGACACCCCAGTAGCCGAGGGCACGTGGAGAGAACAGCGAGGCCCAGCAGGCACGTACGGCATCGGCGACCTCGCTGACTCCGCGCACAGCGAGAAAGCTCTCGTGCTGACCGGCGGCCGATGCCTGACCGGTGTCTTCATTCGCTGCCGACGATCTCACCGCCACGGGCGGATCGCCGAGCCCGTCGAGTGCGCGTCCCAGCGCGTCGATCACGGTGGCGTGGAGCGGGCGGGCCTCGATCACCTGCCGCGCCGCGTCAAGATCGTCCGACTCCTCGGCGAAGCGCCCGAGGTCCAGGTCGCGGACAGCGGCGAGGTACGCGGCGAACGAGACGACGAAGCCGTCAGGAACCGGCAGGCCCGCGCGGAGCAACGCGCCGAGTGCGCCGGCCTTGCCCCCGCACGTATCGGCAACAGCCTCCATCAGGGGTATGATCACCCATTCCCCATTTCAATGAATTATTGACAATATTTTGTTGATTGTGCATCATGAGTTGCATGTCACGCAAGCAGGACATCACTCACGCCGCACACGCTGACCACGCCCAGGCCCACCGTGAGCGGGACGCGCGTGAGCGTCTTCTGGGCCTGGGCGCAGATGCGCTCGAAGCCCGTCCATGGCGGCCCCCGCCCGTCCCGCCGTCGGCGATCGACCTCGTGCAGTTCGCCGTCTGGCGCCACGCCGACCTGGGCCCGGATGACATCCTGAGCGCGCTCGCCCTCCTGCCGGCCGCACGCGCCGAGGTCGAAGGACTCGAAGCCGGCCTGCTGTTCGCGGCCCGGAGCGCAGGACTGACCTGGGCACAGATGGCGCAGGCGATGGGGTTCAACTCCCCGCAGGCGTGCCAGCAGCACTACAACCGCCTGACGGCACGACAGGACACCGACTCGTGACGCGGGACTCTCCGTCGGACCTGCTGGTCCTGCACGCCGTGCGCATCACCGGGTTCGCAGACACTCCCGTGATCGCTCATCGGTACGGGCTCGATGCGGCCGAGACGAAAGAGGTGCTGCGCGACGCCGAGACACGCGGCTGGGTTGAGCACACCGCCTTCGCCGGCACCGGAGGTTGGTCGTTGACTGAACCGGGCCGAGCCGAGAACGAGCGCCGGCTCGCGGCCGAGCTCGCACGCGTCGGCGGCGCCGACGAGGTCCGTCGCGTCTACCGCGAGTTCCTCCCGCTGAACGCCCTTCTGCTACGAGCCTGCACCGACTGGCAACTCCGGCCCACCACCGATGATCGGCTCGCCGTCAACGACCACTCCGACTACGCCTGGGACGCCAGAATCCTCTACGAACTCGCCGGCATCGACCGCGCACTCACGCCACTCGCAGACCGGCTCGGGAGCGTCCTCGCACGGTTCCGCGGATACGACACACGATTCACCACAGCCCTGGCGCGCGCTCGAGCCGGGGAAGGCACTGCCTGGGTCGACCGCACCGACGTCGACTCCTGCCATCGTGTCTGGTTCGAGCTCCACGAAGACCTCATCGCCACCCTCGGCCTCGACCGACACGCGGAACCCTGACCCCACGCTCCGCCGCCCCCATCCACGATGGCCCTCTGGTCACGCAGGGCACGGTGCAGACGCTCGGCTGCCTCGGCGCGCACCGTCACCACCAGCCGGCCTTGTCCAGGAGAAAGAACCGCTCCAGCTCCGCCTGTGTCGGCTCGCCCGCGAAATGCCCGTGCCGACAATATTCGACCTGTGCCCCGGCAGGGTTGACGAGTGGATCGGTGAAGTCCGGAGAAGACACGGATGTGGGATGTCCACCGGCGTTTAGGTGCTCTGCCAACTGAGCTACCGGAGCGTTGGCCCCGGGCAGGACTCGAACCTGCGACCCGCCCCATTAAAAGTGGTAACCGACGAACTTCGACCCGTATCCCCACCGGACCCCACCGGCGGCCGCAGAGCAAGGAACGGGGTACGGATGTGAGAAGCGGCGCCGGATGGGATCTTTTTGCGAAAAGAGATAACCGACGCCATTCGACCCGTACTCGCTCCGCGCCCGACGGATCGGGGATTCGGAGTAGATCAACGATCTGAACCGTAGCATGCGGAGTCGTCTGCGTGGCAAGTGTTTTTCTTGCGTTAAATGTTCCATTCCTGAACTGCACATGCTTCGCCCGATCTCTCGTGGCGAAGCGGGGCCGGCGCCGCTTGGCCCGCTGATACCAGGACGAGTTCCCCTTCAAGCGTCAAGGTAACGCGTGGCGACTGGCGCGCGATTCACTACCAGTGCGGCGATCGGGGCGTCTGCCAGCGGCCTGTGGGGCGGGAGCTACAGGTTGTCCTGGCCGTCGCCCTCGCCATATCCGCTTTCATAAGGGAAGATGATCTCTTCTCTCTGGAATAATCTTTTCGAGAACGTTTTAGGCTAGTCCGTCTCGGTGGAGGGCCGGTAAGGACCGCGAACCTGGCCGGTTCGCCGACTACCCGCGCCTTGCTCCACGAGAGCCTTATGTACGCCGGCGGAGGCGGAGCGATCGCGACGTTGCCGGCGATGGCTCAGCAGCCGACCACACTGCCGCTGGTGCATACCTGGCCAGTGGCCGGGCTTTGCTCCTCGAGATCGCTACGGCCTTCGTGGTGGCTGCGGCCGTGTCGGGCGCGGCACTCAGCGGAATGCCTTCCATGGGTGCATGGAATCACGTAAGCGGCCGTTTCGGTGACGGCCTGCTGAGCCGCAGGCTCTGCGCTTGCGGACTCAGCTGAGCCCACCACAGGGAAGGCGAGAACTGAGATCGCCATCGCGCACGTAGCCAGAGCAGTGCGTGTCTTGATCATGAGAGAGATCACCTCGCGCCGGTCGTGAAGTTCAGGGCGATGCCCGGACTCGGAACGCCATAGCGGTCGCAGAAAGACATCGATATGGCCTAGCGATCACTTTCAAGCTAGTCGCGGGGATGGCTGCAGTCATACGAGAGAGGCAAAAGTCTCGGCCAGAGATTGCTCTAGAGCCGGTCCGGACATGCAGCGCCGGGAAAGAGACGGGCCGCGCCAGGCTGGGGGGACCGGCGCGGCCCGTTCGCCGGTGAACCATCCCATGCCCTGGAGGTGGCCGGCGAGTGCGGAAACTAGTGCTTGAACTGCTCTTCTTCGGTTGAGCCGCGCAGTGCGACCGTCGAGGAGTCGGGAGCGACGGCCGTGCTGACCAGGTCGAAGTAACCGGTCCCGACCTCACGCTGGTGCCGGGTGGCCGTGTAGCCGCGCGACTCGGCGGCGAACTCGGCCTCCTGCAGCTCCACATACGCCGACATGCCCTCGGCCGCGTACCCCTGGGCCAGGTCGAACATGCCGTAGTTCAGCGAGTGGAACCCGGCGAGCGTGATGAACTGGAACTTGTACCCCATGTGCCCCAGCTCCCGCTGGAACTTGGCGATGGTGGAGTCGTCCAGGTGCTTCTTCCAGTTGAACGACGGCGAGCAGTTATAGGCGAGCATCTGGTCGGGATACTCGGCCTTGATCGCCTCGGCGAACTCGCGGGCCACGTCCAGGTCGGGTGTGCCGGTCTCCATCCAGAGCAGGTCAGAGTACGGCGCGTACGCCAGGCCGCGGGCGATGCAGGCCTGCAGCCCGTTCCTGACCCGGTAGAAGCCCTCCGCTGTGCGCTCGCCGGTGGCGAACTCCTGGTCGCGCGGGTCCACGTCGCTGGTCAGGAGCGTCGCGGCCTGTGCGTCGGTCCGCGCGATGATCAGCGTGGGGACTCCGGCGACGTCCGCGGCGAGGCGGGCGGCGTTCAGGGTCTTGATGTGCTGGCCGGTCGGGATGAGCACCTTGCCGCCCAGGTGGCCGCACTTCTTCTCCGAGGCGAGCTGGTCCTCCCAGTGCACGCCCGCGGCGCCTGCCGCGATCATGCCCTTCATGAGCTCGAACGCGTTCAGCACCCCGCCGAAGCCGGCCTCGGCGTCGGCCACGATGGGCGCCAGCCAGTACGGGGTGTCGAAGTCGCCCTCCGACCAGGTGATCTGGTCGGCGCGCAGCAGCGCGTTGTTGATGCGGCGCACGACGGCGGGGACGGAGTTGGCCGGATACAGGCTCTGGTCCGGGTACGTCTGCCCGCCCAGGTTCGCGTCCGCGGCGACCTGCCAG
>NZ_JBFAMX010000556.1:0-6798 GCF_040659615.1 Nonomuraea sp. NPDC049784 | reverse complement strand
GCGAGCAGCGCCTGGGCGCGTTCGGCGAAGCCGGCGGGCGCGGACGGGAGCTTGGCGGCCGAGGCGACCATGCCCTTCTCGTTGATCAGCCAGGCGCCGTCGGCGGCGTGCAGGGCGTGGCAGGCGACGCCGATCGCGCGGAACAGCGCCCCGGCCGCGTACACCGGGTCCTGGCCGGTGGCGCCGTATCGGGCGATGTTCAGGGCGAAGTCGGCCTCCCCCAACCTCCGGATGAGGGCCTCCCGCAGCGGCGGCGGGTACTCCTTCGACAGCTCGTCCCGCAGGGCGGCCAGCTCGCCGGTGGGGTCGGTGAGGATCTTGCACAGGGCGACCTCGCCGGCGTAGGCGTGGGAGTAGAAGCCGAGTGGGTGGCCGACCTGGAAGCCGATCTCGTAGCGGCCCTCCCGGCAATCGCGCCAGATCCGGCGGACGCGGTCGAGGTCGCGGTAGATCCAGTCCACCCGCCATCCCCGTACGGTGAGCCAGCCGCCGCCGTCCACCCACGGGCCCCAGCCGCCCGGCTCGGTCACCTCGGTCGGCTCGCCCGTCACCTCGCCCGCCAGCGCCCGCAACTCGGCCACGGCCAGCGGGCCTCGGTAGTAGAGGCCGAGGTCGATGTCGGAGTCCGGACGGTGCGTGCCGCGCGCCCGGCTGCCGCCCAGGACGACGGCCACCACGCCGGGCACCTCAGCCAGGCGGGCGGCTATGGCGTGAATATCCGGATCCTCCATGGGGCGAGCCTAGAGCGTTCCCCACCTGGTGACCCACCGGTTTAACCGCGCCCGCCCGCCGTGCCGCCGCCTCCCCGCCGAGCGCGCACCCGGGACGGCGGGGCTCACCACGCGAGCGAACCGGAAGTGGGTGGGAAGCGGGCGGGCGCGGGAGCGGGCCGGAAACCGAAGCGAGTCGGAAGCGGGCCGGGCGGGGGAGGAGGCCGGCCGCGCCCCTGAGGCTCGCATGCGGGCAACCCGAGCCGATCGCCCGTGAGCTGGGATTTCGCCCCAAGATCAGACGCTTTGCCGAGGTCTAGGATGTGGCCCGTGAAATACATGCTGATGATCTACACCAATCCCGCGTCCCAGGAGACGATCGCCGGCAGCGCCGACGAGGTGATGGCGGAGGTCGACGCGCTGATGAAGGAGCTGAGCGAGAGCGGTGAGCTGGCCGGCGGCCAGGCGCTGGAGGGCCCCGCCGCCGCCAGGACGGTGAAGGTGCGCGACGGCCTGCCCGCGGTCACCGACGGTCCCTTCCTCGAGGCCAAGGAGTACCTGGCCGGCTACCTGATCGTCGATTGCGCGACCCCCGAGCGGGCCGTCGAGATCGCCGCGCGCTGGCCGGACGCCCGGCTGTGCGCGATGGAGGTACGGCCGATCGTCGACGAGGTTGAGGGTTGAGCGGCGTCCGGGGCCGGCGAGGGTGAGCGGCGTGCGACGCGGGCCGGGCGGCGACGGCGCGCGCCCGGAGGCGCGGGCGTTCGAGGAGCTGCTCCGGGAGCTGGCGCCGCAGGCGCTGGGCGCGATCGTACGGCGTTACGAGCAGTTCGACCTGGCCGAGGACGCCGTGCAGGAGGCCCTGCTCGACGCGGCCGTGCAGTGGCCCGAGCAGGGGCTGCCGGACAACCCGCGGGCCTGGCTGATCACGGTCGCCTCGCGCCGGATCATCGACCAGGTGCGCAGCGAGCACGCGCGGCGACGCAGGGAGGAGAGCGTCGCGGTCAGTGTGCCGGCCGACGAGTTCACGGCCCCGGCGCCCGGCGACGAGCGGCCCGGCGGTCAGGACGACACGTTGACGCTGCTCTTCCTCTGCTGCCACCCGTCGTTGTCGCAGGCCTCGCAGCTCGCGCTCACGCTGCGGGCCGTGGGCGGGCTGACGACGGCGCAGATCGCCAGCGCGTTCCTGGTGCCGGAGGCGACGATGGCGCAGCGCATCAGCCGGGCCAAGCAGCGCATCAAGTCCACCGGCGTGCCCTTCCGGCTGCCGCCGGAAGGCGAGCGGGAGGAACGGCTGCGCGTCGTGCTGCACGTGCTCTATCTGATCTTCAACGAGGGCTACACCGCCACCTCGGGCCCGGAGCTGCACAGAGCCGAGCTGACAGGCGAGGCGATCAGGCTCACCAGGGCCGTACGCCGGCTGCTGCCCGGCGACGGCGAGGTCGCCGGGCTGCTGGCGCTCATGCTGCTCACCGAGGCGCGCAGGCCCGCGCGCACCGGCGCGGGCGGCGAGCTGATCCCGCTCGCCGAGCAGGACAGGAACCTGTGGGACCACGGGCTCATCGAGGAGGGCGTGAAGCTGGTCAGCACCGCCCTGTCCACCACCGCCGTCGGCCCCTACCAGCTCCAGGCGGCCATCGCGGCCGTGCACGACGAGGCGCCCACCGCCGTGGAGACCGACTGGCCGCAGATCCTCGCGCTGTACGGCGTGCTGTCCCGCATCGAGGTCAACCCGGTGGTCGAGCTCAACCACGCGGTCGCCGTCGCCATGGTCCGCGGCCCGCGGGCCGGGCTCGACCTGCTCGAACGCCTGGCCGCCGACGAGCGCATGTCGGGTCACCACCGCCTGGCCGCGGTACGCGCGCACCTGCTGGAGATGGAGGGCGACGTGGCGGGCGCGGTGGCCGGATATCGCGAGGCGGCCCGGCGTACCACCAGCCTTCCCGAACAGCGATATCTCGAGAGCCGAGCAGCCCGCTTGTCTTGACAATGATTTTTGTCGGTGGCATCGTTTCACCATGCACGAAGTCGCGGTGATCGAAGATGCGGCGGCGGCCGAGGCGTCGCTCGACCCCATGCGGTCGAAGCTGCTGGCCGCACTGGTCGAGCCGGGCTCGGCCACGTCGCTGGCGGCCAAGGTCGGGCTGGCCAGGCAGAAGGTCAACTACCACCTGCGGACGCTGGAGCGGCACGGGCTGGTCGAGCTGGTCGAGGAGCGCAGGAAGGGCAACGTCACCGAGCGGGTGATGCAGGCCACCGCCGCGTCCTTCGTGATCTCGCCGACCGCGCTGGCCGCCGTCCAGCCCGACCCCGGCAAATCCCCCGACCGGCTGTCGGCGCGCTGGCTGCTGGCGCTGGCCGCGCAGCTAGTACGCGATGTCGGCACGCTGATCACCGGGGCCGCCAAGGCGCAGAAGCGGGTGGCGACGTTCGCCATCGACGGCGAGGTGCGCTTCGCGTCGGCGGCCGACCGGGCGGCGTTCGCGGAGGAGCTGGCGCAGTGCGTGACAGAGCTGGTCAGCAAATATCACGATGAATCCGCCCAGGGCGGGCGCGATCACCGGCTGATCGTCGCCGTGCATCCCGCCGTGAAGAAGGAGCGCTGAGCGTTGGGGCACTCGTTCGAACTCCCCCATGAGGCCGTGGTCGAGGCGACGCCCGAGGAGGTATGGGAGGCCATCTCGACGGGCCCGGGCATCGACTCGTGGTTCATGGGCCGCAACGACGTGGCGAACGGCGTCGTGCGCACCGCTTTCGGCGGTGGCGAGATGCCCCCGTCCGCGGTGACCGCCGCCGAACCGCTCCAGCACTTCGCCCACAGCAGTGACAAGGCGGACGACGGGCGGTTCGTCGCCTACGAGTTCCTCGTCGAGGGCCGGGACCGGGGCACCACGCTCGTGCGCATGGTGACCAGCGGGTTCCTGCCGGGGGACGACTGGCAGGACGAGTTCGAGGCCATGTCGCTCGGGCTGGAGATGTTCTTCGCGACGCTGGCCGAATACCTCTCCCACTTCGCAGGACGGGCGGCGAGGCCGGTCACGGCGTTCGGACCGATGGTCCACGACTGGCCCAGCGCCTGGGAGACCCTGTACGCCGCGCTGGGCGGGCCGCCGTCCCCCGGTGACCGGGTGCGTCTCGGTTCGGCCGAGGGGGTCGTGTACTTCCGCAACTCCCAGACGCTCGGCATCCGCGCCGAGAACGCCGTCTACCGCTTCCTCCAGGGATTCAACGGGCCCATGATCGCCGCCCACGTGCTGTTCGACGGACAGGACGAGGGGCAGCTGTGGCAGGCCTGGCTCGAGGACCTGTACGCGGGCGAAGGCGCCTGACGCCCGGGGGAGGCGCGTTGGGTGCCGGTGCGGAGTGGGCAGGGTGACGGTGTGAAAGTCGTCGCGTTGTCGGACACGCATGCGCCCAGGAGGTGGCGTTCGTGCCCGTCCCGGGTCGCCGAGTATCTGCGGGGCGCGGACGTCATCCTGCACGCGGGCGACGTCTGCGTCGCGTCAGTCCTCGACGAGCTGGCCGCGTACGCGCCGGTTCACGTCGTGAAGGGGAACAACGACGGGCCGGACGTGGTGGCGCCGGAGACCCTGGAGCTGACGCTGGAGGGGCTGCGGATCGGGATGATCCACGACAGCGGCCCGGCCAAGGGCCGCCTGGCCCGCATGCGGCGCCGCTTCCCGCAGGCTGACCTGGTCGTCTTCGGTCACTCCCACATCCCGCTCGACGAGTCGGGCGGCGACGGACTGCGCATCTTCAACCCCGGCTCGCCCACCGACCGCCGCCGCCAGCCGCACGGCACGCTGGGCCTGCTCACCGTCGAGGACGGCGTCCTGACCCGCGCCGAGATCGTGCCCGTCACTTGACGAGGTCGTCGCGGGCCTTCTCGAGGTCGGCCTTGAGCTCCTCCATGACCTTGGCGTAACCGAGGTAGCTGTACCGCTCCGCCGCGGGCCACGGGTAGAGCGGGGTGGTCCGGCAGGTATGCGACGTACAGGCTGTCGGGCGTGGCGGTGACGACGCCGTCGAGTCGGAGAGCCGGGCAGATCCTTGGTGTGTAGTACGAGAGCGACGATGAGCCGGTCGATCGGCGCACGGACCCGGTAGATGAGGCCGCTTGCGATGGTCTGTGACCAGGTGACAGTGTGCAGCGAACCGGTGGCCGTCGATGAGGAGATCATCGATCTGCATCTCGACTGCGGTGACGTTCTTGCGGGCGTGCCAGAGCCGTTAACTGGACACACCCGGCGAGCGACGGGTCTGTGCGGGCTCCACCGGGTCCAGGTCGAGACGGCTCTGCGCCTGCGCGACGTGCCGCCCGGCCAGCCGGCCGGAGACCATCGCCCACCCGATGTGCAGGCCGTGGTTGAGCAGTTGCAGGCCGCCCTGCCCGGTCGACCCCGCGGCCCACAGACCGGGGATCGGCTCGCCACCGGTGTCGGTCACCCGCAGCCGGGTGTCGACGGCGAGGCCACCGTCGGCCAGCGTGACGTAGGCGTTCATCGGGCCGAGCGCGTAGAAGGGTCCGGCGGTGATGCCCTCGCCGAGGTGCTCCCGGCCGAACTCGGCGTCCTGGCCGGCCGCGACCTGCCGGTTCCACCGGTCGACCGTCGCCCGCAGCGCGGCAGGGTCCACGCCGATGCCGGCGGCCAGTTCCTCGACGGTGCCGGCGCGGTGGAAGACGTCCGGGCGGTAGCGCCTGTAGTCCTGCACGTAGGCATAGGCCACGCCGGGAAAGGTGGAGACGGGATTGGGCCACGCGGAGAACTTCCCGGCAACCCGGGAGTCGAAGATCATGTAGCCGGAATTGGCGTCGGTGGCCGCGACGGCGCGGGCCAGGATCTTGTCGGAGTCCTCGTTGGCCACGCGCCGCCCGTCCGGCGTCACGAGGATCGCTCCGGCGCGGTACATCGTGTTGTTCGGGCCGATCCAGCTGGTGAGCGCCCCGCGGATGACGTAGGCGAGCAGATTCTTCGGCAGGCGTTCGACGACGGCCCGCATGATGCGGGAGACGAGGGGATGCGAGGGGAGCATCTTGATGAGGTCGGGCCGGTTCGACGGCGCGAAACGCAGGCCCTCATAGAGCCGGTCCATCTGCGTCATCACCGCACCGGCATCGGTGCCGAGGTGGAACCCGTCCCCGGTGTTGTTCGGGTTGACCGGGGGGATCCTGGCCGCGTCCTCCCCGACGAAGCGGGCCTTGAGCTCAGTGGAGGCGGAGTAGTCGCCGGTGGCCAGGATGACGCCGCGCCGGCCGAAGTAGTTCCTGCCGTTCGCGCCGGCGCCGATGATCTCCCCGGCCGCGTTACGCAGGAGCCTGTCGACCCGCATGCTGGTATGGATGGTGACGCCCCGCTTCCTGCACTCGCGCAGGAGCGCCTCCCGGTAGGCCCCGGAGTTGGGCAGCACGTTGTGCATCCGCGGCTTCTCATACGGCGGCTCCGGGGTCGGGCCGAGAAACTGTACGCCGATGCTGGAGAGCCATTCGACCGTCGGCCCGGCGTTCTCGGCCAGGATCCGGCGTAGCTCCTTGTTCTCCCGCTCCTCGAAGGTGCCGTTGGCGACCTTCATGTCCTCGACGAACAGGTCGATGCTGTCGTTGACCCCCGCCCGGTACTGGTAGGAGGTGTTGGCCGCCGTGAAGGAGCCCACCGACATCGCGGTGCTGCCGCCCACCTGCGGGCACTTCTCCAGGACGATGACCGAGGCGCCGCTGGTGGCCGCGGAGATGGCGGCGCCCATGCCCGAACCGCCACCGCCGATGACCAGGACGTCTGCCGTGTAGATCATGCTTCCCCTCGTGTGGAGTCGATCGCACGGGCGGCGGCCGACCGGCCCGCCCAGCGGCCGGAGATGTAGCCGGGAGCCAGGCCGCCCGCGTAGCCGTAGTTGGACAGCCCGCCGATGTCGGCGCCGGCGGCGAAGAGGCCGGGCACCGGCCTGCCGTCATGGTCGAGGACCGCGCCATCGGTGTTCGTGCGAACGCCGCCGAAGGTGAAGGTGATCGACGGCTGGACCATGAGCGCGTAGAACGGCCCGGTCTGCGGCGGGCGCGCCGACGGCGCGACCGGCACGCCGCGTGCGACGC
>NZ_JBFAMX010000555.1:0-6810 GCF_040659615.1 Nonomuraea sp. NPDC049784 | reverse complement strand
CGGCGCGCTCGGCCCGGAGGAGCGCGACCTGGCGGCCGAGGTGTTCCTGCGGCTGGTCGCGGTGAACGCCGACGGCCAGGAGACGCTGCGCCGGGCAGCACCCGAGGAGCTGTTCGGCGGCCGCCCGGAACAGGAGGCGGCGGCGGTACGGCGCATCCTGGAGGCCTTCTCGTACGTGGTCGCCATCAAGGACGACTCGGTCGCCCTGTCACGCCCAGGTCTGCTGCGGGCCTGGCCGCGCCTGCGCATGTGGGTGAACGCCGACCGCGCCGGGCTGGCCGCGCTCAGTGAGATCAACGCGGCGGCGCGGCACTGGGACGAGCACGGCCGGCGCGACGGCGACGTGCTGCAGGGCAGCCGTCTGGAGGAGGCGCTGAGCTGGGCGGCGACCGGCCGCAGGCACCTGACGCTGACCCCGTTCGAACGCGACTTCCTGCGCGCGGGCACCGAGCTGACCAAGAGGCGCGGCAGGCGCAGGAAACTGATCACCACGGCGCTGGCGGGGCTGCTGGTGGTGGCGCTGGCGGCGGGCGGGGTGGCCGTGTGGCAGCGGCAGCAGGCCACCGAGCGGCTCGACATCCTGACCGCCAAGCAGGTCGCGGCCGAGGCCGACCGCCTGCGCACGGCGGATCCGAGCCTCGCCATGCTGCTCAGCGTGGCCGCCTACCGGGTGTCGCCGCAGCCGGAGGCCCGCTCCAGCCTGATGGGCTCCCTCCAGCAGCGGGAGACGGCCGTGTTCCGCGATCCGCCGGTCAAGGGCGTGGGCCGGCGGGTGCTGAGCCGCGACGGGCGCACACTGGTCAGCGTCAGCGAGGGCGGTGTCAACGTGTACGACGTGCGCACCCACAGGCGGACGATGGGCTGGCCCAAGATGACCTTGAAGGGGACCTCCATACAGAGCCCTTCGCTGAGCCGGAGCGGACGCCTGCTCGCCCAGACCACCTCGGACGAGCTCGGCGTATGGGACCTGAAGACCGGTAAGACGCTCGTGAGGATGCCTCTGCCGGGTGCCGGGGACGGCGGCTTCAGCGTCGTGTTCGGCGAGCACGAGACGACGCTCGCGGTCACCCTGTCCGACGAGGTCCCCTACCTCGTCGACGTGACCACCGGCAAGCGGTTCGGCCGGGCGGTCTATGAGAACCGGACGTGGTCGCAGACCCCTGCGCCGCTCGTGGACCCGACCGGCAGGCACCTCCTGCTACCCGGCCACCGCTTCGACCAGCTGGCCCTGCCCGGCTGGACCGCCGAACGGCCCTTCCCCGCCTGCGTCAAGTACCACGTGCTGGCCGCCTACAGCCAGGACGGCAAGACCCTGGCCTGCGTCGACGTCGCCGGCGACATCGTCCTCATGGACGCCGTCACCGGGCGCGAGCGCAAGCTGGAAGAAACGCTGAACTGCGAAATCTGCAAGGAGTTCGCAAAGCTCCGGTTCAGCACCGACGGCCGCTACATCGCCGGCTTCTACGGCCGCGACCTGGAGGTCATGCAGATCAGCGACCAGAGGGACATCTTGCGCTACCGCGCCGAGGGTGATCTCGCCGACGTCCGCTTCGACCCCGACGGCAGGACATTGCGCTATCTCGTTGACGACGCCGTCATCAGCGTGGACCTCGAGCCCCGCGCCCCGGCTGTCTCCCTGCCCGACCCTCCGGAGCTCAGCCGCGACGGCCGCTGGGCGGTGGCGAGGAAGGACAGCTCCGCCCTCGGCGTGTTCGACCTCCGCACGCACAAGGAGGTGCGCCGCATACCCCTCGACGAGGAAGACGACCTCAGCGAGACCTTCGACGACTCCGGCACCAAGCTCGCCACTGTGGGCAACGACACGGTCGCGCTATGGGACCTCGGGACTGGGAAGAAGCTATGGTCGCGGCGGGCGAGCCAGGGCAACTACACCCCTGTCTTCGCCAACTTCAGCCTCGACGGGCGCCGGCTCGCCATGACCCTCTACTACGGGCAGAACGCGGGGCTCAAAGAGCTGGTGCTGGACACCGCCGACGGCCACGTGGTGGCCCTGTACAAGACCCGGCTGAGCGACGGACCCTTCATCCCGGGACGGCAGGTGTTCGCCTCGCTCGACGGCAGGCTCGTCGACATGATGACCGGCAAGCCCGTCGGCGCCGGGTTCGGCGACACCAACGCGCTGGCCATCAGCCGCGACGGACTCATGGCCGTCCATGAGTCCGCCAGCCACAGGGTCCGCCTGTGGGACGTCAAGGACCCGGCTCTTCCGACCGCTCTGCCTCCGGCCCTGCCCCGCGCTGCCGGCGACATCGCCGCCATGGAATTCTCGCCGGACGGCAAGACGCTCGCCACGGTCACCGACCAGGGCGTACTCGAGTTCTGGGACGTCCAGGCCAGGCGCAAGCTCGGCACCTCGTACGCGGCGGGGGATTTCGACCCTTCGTCGCTGGCCTTCAGCGCCGACGGGAGCGTCCTGTACGTCGGCATGCAGGAAGGCATGAAGGGTGGCAGCGTGCGCGAGGTGCCCGTCGGTGACGCGCTCGTGGCCGGGAAGGTGTGCGCGCGGGCCGGGCGCACGCTCACCCCCACCGAGTGGAGCCAGTACCTCGGGGACGTGCCCTTCCGGAAGGTGTGCGCATAGCGCGGATTGCTCGCGTCGTGCGAAAGCGCGGCGGCCGCCTCCTGGCCGACCTGCCCCGGCTGCGCGACCTGGCGCGCGACTCGGCCGCCCATGTCGCCGCCCCCAGCTGAGCCCGTGCACCCGGGCATCACAGGTCAGCGGGAAACTCGCTTGCCGCACATCCGGGCCCGGGTTAGGGTCGCCGATCATATCTCGTGACGGAGGAGTTGCTTTAGATGCGTGTCGATGACGTTCGTTACCGGTCCATCTCTGTAAACCAGTCATCACACGTAAGGACTCCTTCCCTTGGATCTGCCACGTAGCTTCACCATCCGGGAGAGCAGCCACCGGATTCTCAACCCGTTCACCCCGGAAAAGCTCGCCACTCTGGGCGCCGCGATCAAGCTGCGCAAAGGCGCTTCCGTGCGCGATCTGTGCTGCGGCAAGGGCGAGATGCTCGCCACCTGGGCCCGCGACCACGACATCGCCGGCACCGGCGTGGACATCAGCACGGTCTTCCTGGCCGCCGCGCGCGAGCGCGCCGCCGAGCTCGGTGTCGCCGACCAGGTGACGTTCGTGCACGGTGACGCCGCCGTCCATGTGGCGGCCGAGCGTGTCGATGTGGCGGCGTGCATCGGGGCGACCTGGATCGGGCAGGGTGTCGCCGGGACAGTAGCGCTGCTGGAGCGCAGTCTGCGGCCGGGCGGCGTGATGCTGATCGGTGAGCCGTTCTGGCGTGCCGAGCCGCCCAGTCAGGAAGCCGTCGAAGCCTGCCACGCCCGGTCTCGTGAGGACCACGAGACGTTGCCCGGGCTCATCTCGCTCTTCGACGGTCTGGGCTACGACGTCGTCGAGATGGTCCTGGCCGACGAGGACAGCTGGGACCGTTACCGCGCCGCCCAGTGGCTGAACATCCGGACCTGGCTGGATGCCAACCCCGACGACGAGCTCGCCCCCGAGATGCGGGCCGAGCTGTCGGCCGACCCGTTGCGCTACACCAGGTTCGAGCGGTCGTTGCTCGGCTGGGGCGTGTTCGCGCTCATGAAGCGCTGACGCTCCCGTTCTGGCCCCGGCCCCGGTTCGCGTCAACCGGGGCCGGGGTGCCGGCCGCCGGGCGTGCGCGGTGGAGGCAGGTGAGTACGTTCAGGGCGGCGACGGCCGTCATGCAGCCCAGCGCCCACCGGTAGCCGATGACCAGGTCGGCGATGGCGGTGGGCGCGGCCTGCGAGAGGGTTCCGGCGAAGACGGAGTCGTGCAGGGCGGCGGGCAGCGGGACGGTGATGACCGACAGGACCATGGCGGTGCCCACCACCCCGCCGGTGTTCTGGAGCATCAGGCGCATGGCGTTGACGATGCCCAGCCGGTTGGAGGGGACGCCGTCGAGCAGGACGGTGGTGTTGGAGGGCAGGAACAGGCCCGAGCCCAGGCCGATCAGCACCAGGAAAGCGGCCGTCGGCGCGTAGGGCACGGTCGCGGAGATCGTGCAGAGCAGCCCGGCCAGGCCGGTGAGGGTCAGCGAGGTGCCGATCACGGCGACGGTTCGCGGGCTGAGCCGGCGCTGCAGGAACCCCGAGGTCACCGACGCGGCCATCGCCGCGACGGACAGCGGGAGCACCTTCAGCGCCGCCGGCACCGGGGCCTCGCCGCGTACGGCCTGGAAGAACAGCGACACCAGGAACAGCACCGAGATGCGGGCCGCCGCGTTCAGGAACGACGCCGTCGTGCCGAGGGCGAACGGCGGGTCGCGGAACAGGCGGATGTCGACCACCGGGTGGCGCGTCCTGCCCTCGCGCAGGATGAACAGGGGGAGCGCCAGCACGAAGGCGGCCACGCCGCCGGCGACCAGCGGATGGCCCCAGCCGAGCCGGGTCACCTCCGACAGCGCCAGCAGCAGCCCGCCGAGACCGGCCAGGACGAGCACGTTGCCGGGCAGGTCGAGGCCGCGTTCACCGCCGGCGGGCCGGGCACGGGGCAGCACGAGCGCCCCCCAGACCAGGCAGAGCAGGCCGATCGGCACGTTGTACCAGAACACCCAGCGCCAGCCGAGGTGCTCGGTGAAGAAGCCGCCGACCGTGGGGCCGACGAGCTGGGCGATGGAGAACGAGGCGGTGTAGACGCCCATGCCCTCGCCCAGCCTGTCGCGGGGGAAGGCGTCGGTGACCAGCGCGGCGCTGTTGGTGAGCAGCATGGCGGTGCCCCCGGCCTGCAGGACGCGCAGCGCGACGATGAGCCACGCGTCCGGCGCGAGACCGGCCAGCAGGCTGGCGAGGGTGTAGGTGGCCAGGCCGGTGAGGTACATCGTCCGGCGGCCGAACATGTCGGCGAGCCGGCCGAACACCACCATGAGCACGGTCGTGGTCAGCTGGAAGGCGATGAGGATCCAGCTCGCGGCGTCGGCGCCGGCGTGGGTCTGCCGTACGACCTGGGGGAGCGCGACGTTGAGCGCGCTGCCGCCGAGGGCGGTGAGCACGCTGGCCAGGCTCACCACCGACAGGATGCGCCAGGGGCGCCGCCGGTCTTGACAGTGGGGTCCGTTAGATTCGAAGCTAATTCCAGAACTTGATTCTAACACTGTCACATAATCCCAGGAGCTACCCCTGTGTCCGCAAGAGGAAAGCCGGTGCCTGTGCCGACACCGGAGACGCAACCGCACTTCGACGCCGCCGCCAGAGGAGAGCTGAAGATCCAGCGCTGCCTCGACTGCGGCAGGCCGTTCTTCTATCCGCGCCCGTGCTGCCCGTTCTGCGCCTCGGACGCGCTCGAATGGATCACTGCCTCCGGCCGCGCCACGCTGTACTCGTACACGATCAACCACCGTCCGGCGCCCGGCTTCGAGCAGGACGCGCCGTACGCGATCGCGGTGGTTCAGCTGGCCGAGGGCCCGCGCATGATGGCCAACATCGTCGGCATCGACAACACCCCGGACAACCTGGTGCTGGACATGGACCTGCAGGTCACCTTCGAACAGCGCGGTGACATGACCATTCCGCAGTTCATGCCGGCAAGGACGGAGGCGGGCTGATGGCGCGAGGCGACGTGGTGATCGTCGGGGCGGCGGAGACCGATGAGGTGGGCGTGCTGCCCGGGCACTCCACGCTGCGGCTGCATGTCGAGGGTGCCCGCAACGCCGTGGCCGACGCGGGCCTGCGCATGGCGGACATCGACGGCATCGCGAGCGTGTCCGCGCCGGGCCCGATCCAGGTGGCGCACGCGCTGGGCGTCAGGCCCCGGTGGATCGACGGCACCGGGGTGGGCGGCACCTCGTTCCTGCTGCACGTGCGCCACGCGGTGGCGGCGATCCAGGCCGGCCACGCGACCACGGTGCTGGTCACGCACGGAGAGTCGGGCAGGTCCCGGGTCGGCGCGGCTCGCCCGGCCCTGCCGGCGTCCAGCCCGAACGCCCAGTTCGAGGCGCCGTACGGGGTGCTCGGCCCGCCGACGATGTTCACGATCCCGCTGCTGCGCTACATGAAGGAGTTCGGGCTGACGGCCGAGCAGCTGGCGTACGTCCCGGTGGCGCAGCGCAAGTGGGCGGCGCGTAACCCGCGGGCCCGCTACCGCGAGCCGATCACCGTCGAGGACGTGCTCGACTCGCGGATGATCTCCTATCCGCTGCACCTGCTGGAATGCTGCCTGGTCACCGACGGCGGCGGCGCGCTGGTGATCACCTCGGCCGAGCGCGCCCGCGACCTGCTGCAGCCCCCGGTGCACATTCTGGGCACGGGGGAGACCTTCGAGTCGCCGCTGATCTCCCAGATGGAGGACTTCACCACGTCGGCGGCGTTCCGGCGCTCCAGCGCCGAGGCGTTCGCGGAGGCCGGTATCACGCACGGTGACGTCGACCATCTGATGATCTACGACGCGTTCGCGCACGTGCCGATCTACGGGCTGGAGGACATGGGTTTCGTCGGCCGCGGCGAGGCGGGGGCGTTCATCGCCGAGGGCAACACCGAGCCCGGCGGAAGGCTGCCGCTGAACACCAACGGCGGCGGGCTGTCCTACACCCACACCGGCATGTACGGCATGTTCCTCATCCAGGAGTCGGTCCGGCAGCTGCGCGGGCAGGCCGCCGCGCAGGTGCCGGGGGTCGAGATCAGCGTGGCGCTGGGCAACGGCGGCATGTTCACTGCCTCCGGCACGCTCGTGCTCGGCAACCGCACGCCGTGACCGCTTAACCCCTGACGCTGCTCCCGCCGTCCGGGGCTGAGGTCCCGGCGCGGGGGCGGCCC
>NZ_JBFAMX010000554.1:0-6817 GCF_040659615.1 Nonomuraea sp. NPDC049784 | reverse complement strand
GGTGGTGGTCCGACAGGACCTGCGGCGGCGACCGAGACCCCAGCAAACGCGCCCCGATGGGAAAGATCGCCGGCACGTACTCCGACGTGGTGGTGGTCACCAGCGACAACCCGCGCGGCGAGGACCCTGACGAGATCATCGACGCGATCATGCCCGGCCTGAAGGGCACAACCGCTGCCGTTGTTGAGCGGATCACCGACCGGCGGCAGGCCATCGCTCGGGCGCTGGAGAAGGCCGAGCCGGGCGATGTGGTGCTCGTTGCAGGTAAAGGCGCCGAGTCGTACCAGATCGTCGGCGACCGCAAGCTGCCGTTCGACGACATGGCTGTTGTGCAGGAGTTGAGCACTCTGCCGACCGCGTAGGCCGCTGCCGAGGACGGCGCATAGACCTGCCTCGGGGGCCCGCGACGGGGGAGAGATGAATGCCAGCCTGGATCTGTCCGCTCTGCCCCCGTGGCAGCTCCGGGAACAAGCCGAAACGCCGCAGTGGTGCGCCTGCCTGTGTGAGCATGCCACCAGGCACAGAACACCGCGCATCCGGTCCGGGTTCAGTGCGGTAGGGGGCAGCGGCCTTTGTCCGCCGCCGCGGTCGCGCGGGGAAGCTCAACCACGAGATCGCCTGACACGGCCGCCGTACGCCTGCAAGCGCCCCAGCATGCTCACTACGCTGGCCACACGCACCAGCCCAGACCACGGGAAGGCACCATGGCAGACGCCCACGACTCCATCACCCACCTGCTGGAGCACGGGGTACATGAGCGGGTCTTCCCCGGCGCGGTCTGGGCGATCGGCGACGCCCACACCGTGCTCGACAGAGGCGCCTACGGGACGCTGGCCCCCGGCCAGGCGGCGATGCGCCTCGACACAATCTTCGACGTCGCCAGCCTCACCAAGATTCTTGCCGTGTGGGCGGTCATCGGCACCTTGTGGCACGATCAGCAGCTCCCCCTGGATGACGCTCTAACGACTTTCTGGCCTGAAGTCGCCGGTTATCCGCTCGGCCAGGTCACCGCGCGCCAGCTCCTCACCCACACCGCCGGCGTCCCGCCGCGTGCCAACCTCCGCAACCTCTACGGCACCGACCATCAGGCCATCCGCGAAGGCGTTCTGCGCGAGGCTCTGCACCGCCAGCCCGGTGAGGCCGTCGAGTACACCGACCGCGCCCCCTTGATCTTGGGGTTCCTCGCCGAGCATCTCACCGGCACCCCGCTGGACCAACTCGCCACCAAGCGGATCTGGCAGCCCCTCGCCATGACCGACACCAGGTTCGGCCCTCTACCAATCCAGGATCGGGCCCGGTGCGCGCCGACCGAACTCGACCCCGACAGCGGCGCCCACCTCCAAGGCTTTGCCCACGACTACTCCGCTCGCCTGCTGGGCGGCGTGTGCGGCATCGCCGGCGTGTTCTCCGTCGTGGAAGACCTGGCCGCGTTCCTGCGGCACCTCCTGGGTCCGGGCCCGGATCCCGGCCGGGTCGGGTTCGGGCCGTCCTGGGTCGCAGAGTCCCTGCAGATCCACACCGGCGATCTCACCCCCGCGCGCGGCCTTCTTTGGCACCCCGCCCCCGGCACCGATCCCCACGAGGGCGTCCACGTCCACTATGGCTTCACTGGCACGGCCATGTGGCTGTCGCCCAAGCAGAACCGCTGGGGTGTCCTGCTCACCAACAAGCTCTACTTCAGCCGCGACAGCGACCCGCTGATGTGCATCCGTAACGCCTTCCGCACGCTCGTCTTCAGCTGACCCCGAGGGGACGGTGCGCCGTGAACGAGAACCCGGCTGGGCTGTGGCGCTTTCGGCGCTGCGCGTGCGCGCCTCACGGCTGGCGCTCGCCCCCCGCATGCCGGGGACCGTCCACCATGACGGCATGACCGCTCCTCAGCACCGCGCACACATGGCCGACCGTGTCCAGCCTCTGGACGGCGTTCGCGTTCACCGAACCAGCGGACATCAACGCTGCGGCGGATCTGCGAGCGCAGATCCACCATGAGGTCCTCCACTGCGCGGAGCCCGTGTTCGGGTAGATCACGGCTGGTCGCACCACCCTCGCGACGAGTGCGGGCTTGGAGGCCATGGAACGGCGCCTGCTGCACGCCCTGGCGGGGCGCCGCTTCTCCGTCCTGAAGTCGCGCCTTGACCAGGTCCCTGGCCACCCTCGGCAAGACGGACAGCCAGCGGCGCGCGCCCGATGCGGGCTCGCGCGAAGGACGCAGGTACCCGTTCAGGGCTGAGGCCATCGGTTCGTTCGGGCAGCCGGCCGCGGCCGCGGCAAGGGTGTCCTTCTCGGCAGAGTCGTCCGTCAGCTCCCAGTGCGGGTTTCACCGTGACCCAGTAGTCACGTACCGGCAGTGGGCGGCCTCGTCCGGCGGTATCCACTTGGGCAGGTCTTTGGGCCAGCACCGTTTCAGAGGTGCAAGAAGATCACCGGCGTGGCCGTGGGCTCGGTCAGAGGGTGACGGGGCCCTCCATGAGTCGCTCGTGCGTTCGATGCTAGGTTCAGCCGCGAAGAGCATGTGACCTGGAGGTTCGATGACAGAGGAGTACAACTTCCCGCCCGCGCTGGTTGCCGCTCAGCGGACGTTCTACATACAGCAGGAAGTGATCAAGCGGCTCGCTGCCCTGGAACCACGGCCGACGCTCATCGCCGCTGGTAAGGCCACCGTTCCGCAGGAGCTGAGGGACGCCATGAGCGCGGCTCGGGCGACACAGGGCGCCGCCGTGAACGCCTTGTACGACACGACGGACGAGTTCTGGGAAAAGGTGAAGACCGGCAGAGCTCAAGCGAAAGCCGCCTTGGAAAAGCTTGTCAAGGCGCAGCTTGACGCGGCGGCACTCAAGCAGGCCGTTGAGGACGAGATGGACTGGGAGAGCCTCGGCAAGGTCGCCAGTGCCGAACTCGGCGAAGACGCCAGCACTTGACTTCCTCCCCCTCGGGGCGCCGACAGCTGACCGAGCAACCCCACCCACCACACCATCTGCTCGACCGCCAGAGCGCCATCCGCCGACCACACCAGGGAGAGCCGACCGTGAGCCTGACACCCTCGAGCCTGAACCTCACCGACCCCACGAAGGGGTATAAGCACTTCGTTCTGTATGTCGAGGCTCAGATCGGCGCGGCAGGTTTGGCGTGGAACGCCACGGTCTCCATCGAGCGGCAGTCCCCGTACGCGCGCGAATGGTTGGACCGCCTGGTGCGCTGCGAGCCGAACGCCCTGCACGCCACGCTCGTGAACACCCAGGACATCGCCAGGCTGTTCGACCCATGCGTGGACGAAGACAAGGACAGTCCCGCGGCCGTTTCGGGTTCGGGCTGTGTCTGCCACCGGACCTGGCACGACCCCGTGTTCGGCCTGCCCGTCGTCGGAAAACACTTCCGGACCGTCCGCGCGGGCACCGACCAGTGGACCTACCCACCTACGCCCCTCTGGACCTGCGTCCCGACGATGTCTTCGCCAGCCTGGTCATCGATCGGATCAGCGACCTGTTCTGGATTCGCACCACCGCGGGCACGCTCTCGTTCCTGCCGGAGCACCACTCCCGCGGCTACGACGTCGGCCGGGCCGGGGGAGGCCCCGGCGCCTTCGCTGAATACGTGCACAAACTGATCGCCTCTGATGGGCAGGACACCGCCATCGGAGGGCTGCCCCACGGGCAGCACGTCGACCCACACGTCCTGGCCTGGGTGACAAGCCAGGACGCCAACCGCACGCAGGAACTGACCTTGGAGCAGCTGAAAGCCATCCAGCGCAGGTAGCCCCCGCCCCCGTACCCTCCCTTCTACGCCCTGGCGAGACCTACGGCCTGCTGCGCCAGCACTTCCCCAAGGGCACCGACCTGTCGGTTCACACGCGCGTCAGCTCGACGCCGTCGCCGCCGAGCTGAACGCCTCGCAAAGCTCTTGACGACCTGCGCCTGAACCTAGAGGCAGTGAGGCAGGAGTGCCTGTCCCTGAACCCCCGGTCACGGCATCGTTTGCGCGAGTTCCTCAAGCTGCTGGACAACCTTGTCGATCGGCGCAGAAGCGTCAATCTCGACAGTGGAGGTGGCCCTGAGCAGCGGCTCCACGTCGGCCAGGTCACGCAGGATGGCCGCGCGTTCCTCGGGGCGCTTGCCGAAGGGGTTGTTGGTGCGCGTCGCGATACGGGCAAGCAAGATCTGGGCAGGAGCACTGAGCAGGACGACGTGGTCGAATTGCGGGTAGAACCGGCCCTGATTGGACTTGCAGCCAGCCACGAAGAGGGCACCCTCACCGTGGTTGGCGAGTAGCTCCCTAATGGCCGGCTCCCGCCACACCCAATCGCTGGATCCGTCCGGCAGGGTCACCCAGTGGCTCCATTGGTCGGTGTCGGTATCGACGGCGCGATGTCCCCTGGCCGCCAGCATCTCTAACGCTGTGGACTTGCCGGTGCCCGACATCCCCGTGACCAAGATCTTTGCCATCAGCCGAGGTTACCGGACCACTCTGATCTCGGCTGGCTTCTGTCGCCCACGTTGGCGATCTGCCGCCTTCCGGTCATGAGTTTCCGTATCCCCCGCAGCTCGGGGGATACGGAAACCTCGTTGGCTCGCTCTGCTGGCCGCCGCGAGCAAGTGATCATGGTGTTGCGACGACTCTCGAATGCGCCGATCAGCCCTCGGCTGCCCTGAAACGAGCTGATGGCGGTCGCCCTGGACGAGTCGCTGGTGAAGCGGTGGATTCGTGCGGGCGCGGCTCGGCCTCCCGAGGCGGGACCCGCCCCGGCGGCCAACCGCCGGGGGACGAATCGGTATCAGCTGACCTCGATGAACGAACCTTCGTCCAGAGCGAGAAGATCGTCGGCCCTGATGACGTAGCGGCCGAACTGCTGCTTGCGGCGGTGCAGTTCGGTGTAAACGGCTGTGCTGCCTCGGATGGTCATGAAGCCGGCGTAGCTGATGCGCTGGATGCCGTCGCTCCCGGCTGAGTCATCGGAAGTCGGTCCGTCCTCGTTCTCGTCCGGCACGAGGAGCTGGTGTTCCTTCGTCGCCCAGGCGCGCATCAGGTCATTGCGCGTCCCGGAGGCGATGGCGGTGAATTCGTCGCGATCGATGATGACGTACTCGTCCTGGCCGCGGTAGAGGCTGGCCGACCATTCGGCCTCGATCGCGCCGTTGCGGGGATAGGCAGACAGCAACGACCACTCGCCCGCTGAGGCGCTGATCAGGTACGCAGGCCCGGCCTCTCCGTCGACGGGCTGCAGACCAGTGACAGCCCACCCTGCTTCGAGCAGCCGATACAGATCGGCGGACAGATCTGCGGGCAGGTGCTCGTCGCGGCCAAGGTCAGGTTCCATGGTTCTCCTGGTCGGTGGGGCCGATGCGCAACGCGCTCGAGCCTATCGGGCACGCTCGCGCTACCGGTCCGGAGATGATCCATCGGCTGTGCTGCGGTGAGCGTGCCGAGCGTCGTGGCATGGGCGGACACCGGCCCAGGTGCCGACCTCCCCCGTCCGGGTCTGCTATGCCGAGGAGACCCAGCCCCTCGAGACACGCAGGAGACGTCAGCCTGGCGATGTCTCCTGCGCTGTGAGCCGGGCTTCCTGATGAGAAACACCACTGAGTGGCCTGGGTCACTCAAACTTCGCTGACACTGCTCAAACTTCGTTGCGACAGGATAGGAAAACACGAAATCCCGTCCGATTCAGATGATGGGACGGGATCCCGTCAACCTCAGTCCAGCCGTCTCAAGAACGGCCAGAGCGAGGGGCGGAGGGTTGCAGTGGACCAGATTCCGGAACGCGTCCGGCCGCGCTGTGCTGGGCGGGCCGCCGAGTCCTCTCTCAAAGATCCTCCGCCGCGCCTGCGCGCACGGCGGAAGCGGCCGCGCTCATGCTCGTTGCCACGGCGTTGTAGATGCCGACGGGCATGCGGCCCTGGCCGAGCCCCGATGCGTCCACCACCTTGGTGAGTTCGCCCTTCTGCTGCTCGGTCAGCAGTTTCGCGGATGCGGCGTGGGCCAGCACGTCACGGGCAGCGTAGCTGCCACCGGGCGAGGTGGCGAGAGTGACGAGCCGTTCGTGGACTACAGACTGGTCGCCCCGGTGGTCGAGCAGATCCGTGACGGCCAAGCCCAGCCGAGTGGTGAAGGCCGCCAGCTCCGGCATACCGGTGTCGGCGAGGGCGAGGTAGTGAGCGGTCATCTGCCGCTCCGCCTCCTGCGCGGGCCGCCGGGCGGCTCGCAGGCACAAGACGGACAGGCACGAGGCGACGGCGTGCTCCCACGGCTCTTTCAGCTCGCTGCCGTGCAGCATGTCGAGGGCATCGTCGGGGTGACCGGCGAAACAGCGGGCGAGGATGGCGATCTGGCGGCCCTCCCACAGCCGGGCGCCGATGCCGCGCAGCTGCTCGGCCTGGGCGAGGGCCTGCTCCCATCGGCTGGCGCGGGCAAGGGCGCACAGGCCGTCGGCCAGCAGCACCTCCCACAGCCACGCGCACAATTGCCGCTGATCGGCTGGCGGGGTGAAGTTGTCGAAGGTGACGTTCCGGCCATCGAGGTCAGCGGTCCTCTGCGATTGGACGGCGGTGAACAGGTCGTGCAGGAGCTGCCAGGCGCTGTGTCCGTCGCCGTCGCGGATGCGCAGGCGGGCGAGGTTGATGACGGGCTGGAGCGCGAGCTTGGCGGTCTCCAGCGGGAGCGGCCGCGCCTGGTGGATCAGGGTGAACTGGTGCCAGCACCAGGCGCGGGCCAGGTCGGGCAGGCCGCAGTCGCTGGCGGTGAGGGCGGCGAGGTTGAGCGCCTCGCAGGCGCGCAGCAGCCGGTCGGGACCGCCGCTTGCGGCCTGGTCGGCGCGGGCCCGGAT
>NZ_JBFAMX010000553.1:0-6837 GCF_040659615.1 Nonomuraea sp. NPDC049784 | reverse complement strand
CTCCCCCGGGTCGGTGGCCAGGTCGTACAGCTCGATCCGGCCCTCGGGCCCGGCGCCCGCGATGTGCGGGGCGAAGCGGAGCAGTTTCCACCGGCCCCGGCGGATCGCCTGCATCTTGCGGGGCCGGTTCCACACGAGGTGGTCGTGCTTGGGCGCGCCGTCGCCGGTGAGCAGGCCGCGGAAGGAGAGGCCGTCGAGGTGGGCCGACACCGGCACTCCGGCCAGATCGGCCAGCGTCGGCAGCACGTCCCACGACGCCACCGGCTGCTCGACCACGCGCGGCCGTAACCGCGGTGACCAGGCGATCATCGGCACGCGGATGCCGCCCTCGTACAACTGGCGCTTGACGCCGCGTAAGGGCCCGTTGGAGTCGAACAGCTCCGGCGTCACGCCCTTCTCGTGGTGGGGGCCGTTGTCGCTGGTGAACAGGACGAGCGTGTGGTCGGCGACGCCCGCGTCGCGCAGCGCGCGCACCAGCGCGGCCACGTCGGAGTCGAGCCGGGTCACCTGCGCGGCGTGGCGCCGGTTGGGGCCGCTCCACAGCCGCCGCTCGTACGGCCCCGCGTCACCGGGGACCACGCTCGGCGAGTGCGGCAGGTTGGTGGGGAAGTAGAGCAGGAACGGGTCGTCGCCGGCCTGCCGGATGAACTCGATCGCCCGCCGGCGGAACAGGTCCGGCGCGTACGACCTGCCGCCGAGGCGCACCTTGGCGCCGTTGTGCCACAGGTACTCGGGGAAGTACTGGTGGGCGTGGGCGTGGCCGATGTAGCCGAAGAACTCGTCGAAGCCGCGCTCGTTCGGATGGGACGCCTGCCCCGGCCGGTCGGGGCCGAAGCCCCACTTGCCGATGCAGGCCGTGCGGTAGCCGGACAGCCGCAGCAGCTCGGCGAAGGTGAGGTCGGCGTCGGTGAGCGAGTGCTGCGGCCCGCCCTCCGGGTTCTCGCGTACGGTGCCGTGGCCGGCGTGCAGCCCGGTGAGCAGGGCGCAGCGTGACGGCGCGCAGAGTGGCGCTCCCGAGTACGCGGTCTCGAAGCGCACGCCCTCGGCCGCCAGCCGGTCCAGGTTCGGTGTACTGATCAGGCGCTGCCCCTGGCTGCCGATCTCGCCCCAGCCGAGGTCGTCGGCCAGGATCACGACGATGTTGGGGCGCGCGGGCAGGCCCGTGGCCGCCTCGGCGGAAGTGGGCAGGGCGAGGCCGGCGAGGGTTCCGGCGAGCATGGTACGGCGCGAGGGCCCGTCGATCACGAACGGCAACCTATCGGAGGCTTCGGCGAACGGCAGGCAAACCACCGGCGAACTGTCAGTAGTTCCACAGACGGCACATCTCGCGCAGCTCGGCGGGCACCTCGTCCGCCGAGGGTAGGGGGCGGCCCTCGACGACCGTGCCGGCGCGGATCTTGTCGCGCCAGTCGCCGATGCCCTTGACGAAGGCGCCGTGGTCCTTGTTGCCGTACTTCAGCATGGACGGCTCGAACTCCAGCCCCAGGAAGAGGCAGAGCCGCCGCAGCTCGCGCTCGGGCTCGGCGACCAGCTCCTCGTAGCGCACGGTCAGCCCCTCGAGGTGGGTACGGGCCTCCTCCAGATAGGTCATGTAGCTCAGCGTGCGCGGCACGGCCTCCTCCATGGGCCTCCTCTCCGGGTCGGCCTCGTGCCAGGACTGCACGATGGACATGGGGTGGCGCAGCAGGAAGACAAAGCGCGCGTCCGGCCAGCAGGCCGCGAGGCGCCGCCAGGCGAACACGTTGCTCGGCGTCTTCTCCGCCAGGATCGGCTTGCCGCTGCGGGTCAGCTCGCGGTGCAGCAGCCGGTCCCACACGATGTGCTCGATGTCGCTGTGGTTGTGGCCGAGCGCCTCCATGGCCTGCCGTACGGGATCGGTGCCGAGCCCGACGGTGACCCGCCTGAAGTGCGTCTCGATGGGCGAGTGCACCTGGGAGTGGCTGTTGAGCATGACCCGCAGCAGCGTGGAGCCCGACCGTACGGACGACAGCAGGAAGACCGGCTCGCGCAGCAGCCGGTCGTGCTCGGGATCGACGGGCGGCCGCACCACGTCGCCGGGCAGCCGCTGGAGCACCAGCGGGGGCGGCGGCGGTGGTTTCGGCGGCGCCTTCTGCAGCCGCCGCTTCAACGTGTATCCCGTCAGGCCCTCCAGCGTCGCGTTGGCCCGGTACCTCCAGCTCATGGGCCTAAAAGGTAGAGAGTGCCCGTGAACCCCAGGTGAATCCCGCCTGTGAAACCTCTACCCGCGCTTGTGGACGACGCGGGCGTGCACGACCGCGTACGTGTTGCGCAGCGCCGCCATCGACTCGTCGTAGGACGCCTGCGCGACCCCCGTGAACAGGCAGTCGACCACCATGAGCTGCGCGATGCGGCTGCCCAGCGCGCCGGAGCGGAACTTCGTCTCCCTGGCGGCCGTCGTGAGCGTCACGTCGGCCGCCCTGGCCAGCGGCGAGTCGCGGAAGTTCGTGATGGCCACAGTGGAGGCGCCCGACTTGCGGGCGATGGAGAGGAACTCGACCGTGTCCACGGTGGCGCCGGTGTGCGAGACGGCCACCGCCACGCAGCCGGAGTCGAGCGTGGCCGCCGACGTCCAGGCCGAGTGTGAGTCGTGCCAGTTGATGGCGGTACGCCCGATGCGCGATAGCTTCTGCTGCAGGTCGAGCCCCACGAGAGAGCTCGCGCCCACGCCGAAGCTGTCGATCCTGCGGGCCGCCAGCAGCAGCGACACCGCGGCGCCCAGCGCCTCCATGTCCAAGGAGCGGGCCGTGTCGGCGATGGACAGCGTCTCGTTCATCGCCACCTTGGAGACGATGCCCTCCAGGCTGTCGTGGCGGTCGATGTCGCCGGACGCCTCCGGCAGGCTCGACCTGGTCAGCTCCTCGCGCGCCACCGCCCTGGCCAGGTCGATCCTGAGGTCCTTGTAGTGGGCGTACCCCATGCGCTGGTAGAAGCGCACCACCGAGGTCGTGGAGGTCCCGCAGCGGGCGGCCAGCTCGGCGATGGACAGGTTGGCCGCGCCGGTGGGATCGCCGACGAACTCCTCAGCGATCCGGCGCTCCGACGGCCGCAGCGCGGGCATGGCAGCCCGGATGCGGATCAGTACGGTCCCGTCGTCCTCGGCCATCGCCGCCCATCCCCGTAAAGGAAAAGAAAGTACCCTGGTGGTAAGGTCTGCGTAATTTTATGACCCACTCCCCCGAGGAGACCACATGCCCCGTGGCGCTTTCTCCGCGGTCGGCATCGCCGCTGCGCTGTCCATCGCCCTCACCAGCTGTTCGTCATCCTCGTCCCCCGGCTCTTCCCCCGCGGGCACCGGCGCGGCCTCCGGCAAGAGCCTCGTGGTCGGCGTCACCTCCGACCCGGACACGCTCTTCCCCTGGAAGGCCACCCAATTCCAGGCCGTGAACGTGCTGCAGAACCTGTACGGGACGCTCACCGAGTTCGACAAGGACCTGAAGGTCGTGCCCGGCCTGGCCGAGTCGTGGCAGACCTCGGACGACGGCAAGAAGCTCACCCTCAAGCTCAGGCAGGGCGTCACGTTCGCCGACGGCAGCACGTTCGATTCCAAGGACGTCAAGTCGTCGCTGGACAAGATCATGGACGAGAAGACGGCGGCCGTGGCCAGGGCGTCGCTGTCGTCGGTGAAGTCGGTCGAGGCGCCCGACGCGAACACCGTGGTGCTGGAGCTGACCGGGCCCGACGCCGCCCTGCCCGCCAACCTGGCCACGGTCAACATGGCGATGCTCTCCTCCGACGACACCGAGGAGAAGCTCAACACGACCCCGAACGGCACGGGCCCGTTCAAGGTCAAGAACCGCGTGGCGAGCCAGTCGATCACGCTGGCCAGGAATGACGCGTACTGGGGTGAGAAGCCGAAGGTACCGGCGGTCGAGTTCCGGGTCATCCCCGATGAGTCGTCCATCGTGTCGGCCATGCAGTCGGGCAACGTGCAGTTGGCGGTCTTCAACGACCCGCTCGTCGCGCAGACCGCGGAGGGCGGCGGCACGATCACCGTGACCAAGACGCCGCAGCTCAACTACCACGTGCTCCAGCTCAACGCGCAGCACGGCGACCTCAAGGACGTCAACGTGCGGCTGGCGATCCAGTGCGCGATCGACCGCAAGCAGGTGCTCGACACCGCCGCGCTGGGCGAGGGCGAGGTGACCGGGCCGATCACGGCTCCCTTGTTCAAGTCGGACCCGAACAAGCGCCCCTGCCCGGCCCGTGACCTGACCAAGGCGGCCGAGTACCTGAGCAAGGCGGGCAAGTCCGGCGGGGTGACCGTCAAGACCATCGTCTCCCAGGGCGAGTACGCGACCTCGGTCAACGAGGCCCAGAACCTCAAGGCGCAGCTCGCCGAGGCCAAGATCAACCTGGACCTGGAGGTGCTGGAGTCGGGCGCGTTCGTGGACCGCTGGGTGGCCGCCGACTTCGACGCGGCCGTCGCGCTCAACGGTGGACGTCCCGACCCCGACGGCTCCTACGGCCGCTACTTCACCAGCAAGGGCAACCTGAACAAGGTCGCCGGCTACAGCTCGCCCGAGCTGGACAAGCTGTTCGCCGAGGGCAAGGCGACGACCGACGAGGCTGCCCGCAAGGCGATCTACGACCAGGTCTCGGCCAAACTGGAGGAGAACGCGCCCTGGATCTGGCTGTTCTCCGGCTACACCTACACCGCCACGACGGCCGGCGTGCAGGGGTTCGTGCCGATGGCCAGCGGCTCGCTGCAGTACCTGCGGACGACCTCCGTCAGCTGATGCGCCTCCGCAACCGCGTCGTCAGCACGGTGGCGACCCTATTCGGGGTGGCCGTGCTCGTGTTCGTCATGCTCCGGGCGATCCCCGGCAACCAGATCACGGCGGGGCTCGGCACCGAGGCCGCGGCGCTCACCCCCGCCCAGCGGCAGGCCCTGGAGCAGTACTACGGGCTCGACCAGCCGCTGGTCACGCAGTTCTTCTCGTGGCTGGGCAACATGTTCACGGGCAACTTCGGCTACTCGGCCCGCCAGCAGCAGAGCGTGCTCGACCTGACCCTGCACTCGCTGCCGGTGACGTTCGAGCTGGCGGTGCTCTCGATCGTGCTGGCGCTGCTGATCGGCGTGCCGCTCGGCATGCTGGCGGCGTCCAGGACGAACTCGTCCAGGGACGCGCTCGGCCAGGTCGTGAGCCTGGCGGGGCTGTCGGTCCCGGCGTTCCTGCTGGCCACCACGCTGCTGTCGATCCTCGCGGCGTCGTTCGGCTTCAACCCCAACGGACAGGGCTTCGCCACGCTCTTCGACGACCCGCTGCTCAACCTGCAGCAGATGTTCCTGCCCGCGCTGGTGCTGGGCTTCGGCATCGCGGCGCCGATCCTGCGCACCACCCGCACGGCGGTGCTGGAGGTCCGCTCGAACGACTTCGTCCGCACCGCCCGCGCCAAGGGCGTGCCCGAACGGCGGCTGCAGGTCAAGCACGTGCTCGGCAACGCGCTCGTGCCGATCGTGACCATGACGGGCCTGCAGTTCGGCTACCTGCTGGGCGGCGCGGTCGTGGTGGAGCAGATCTTCTCCGTACCTGGCATCGGCAGGCAGGTGCTGCTGGGCATCCAGCAGAAGGAGTACGCGGTCGTGCAGAGCACGGTGCTGGTGATCGCGCTGGCGTTCGTGCTGGTGAACCTGCTGACGGACGTGCTCTATCGGATCATCGACCCACGAGTGAGGGCGTCGTGAAGAGAAGTCCCACCCTGGTGGTGGGGTCGGCGATCCTCGTCCTGCTGGCCGCCGTGGCGGCGCTGTCGTACGCCGGGCTGCTCCCGTACGACCCGATCGCGCAGCACCCGCCGTCGCGGTTCATGGCGCCCTCGGGCGCCCACCTGTTCGGCACCGACCAGTTCGGCCGGGACGTGTTCTCGCGGGTGGCGGCCGGGGTGGGCAACTCGGCGCTCATCGCGGTCGTCGCGGTGGCGTTCGCGACCGTGGTGGGCACGCTGGGCGGGCTCGTGTCCGGCTTCTACCGCGGCTTCGCCGACGGCGCGATCGGCGGGGTGACGAACGTGCTGTTCGCGTTCCCGCCGCTGCTGCTCGCGCTGTCGCTGGCCTCGGTGCTGGACCGCAACTGGTTCACGATCGCCGTGGCCATCGCCATCGTGTACGTGCCCATCTTCATCCGCGTCACCCGGGGCCCGGTGCTGTCGCTCAGGGAGATCGAGTACGTCAAGGCGGCCGTCTCGACCGGCATGAGCCGCTGGCAGATCATGCTCCGTCACGTCCTGCCGAACATCACCTCGATCGTCGTCATCCAGATCGCGCTGTCGTTGTCATGGGCGGTGCTGACGGAGGCGTCGCTGAGCTTCCTCGGCCTGGGCACGCCGCCGCCCGCGCCGTCGCTCGGCTCGATGATCTTCGAGGCGCGCAGCCTGGTCTTCATCGCCCCGTGGACGCTGATCGCGCCGGGCGCGGTCGTGGTCCTGCTGGTCGTGGGGCTGAACCTGCTCGGCGACGGCCTGCGCGACACTCTCGACCCGCGAAACCGAGGCAAGCGGTGAATCTCTCAGAACTGACGACCGAGTCGGCCGATCCCCGCTTCACCGGGATCGACACGATGAGCGTGGCCGAGCTGGCGGACACCATGAACGCGGCCGACGCCGCCGTCCCCGGCGCGGTGGCCCGGGCCCTGCCGCGGATCACCGAGGCGATCGAGGCCACGGCCGAGCGCATGGAGCGGGGCGGCCGGCTAGTATACGTGGGCGCGGGGACGCCGGGGCGGCTGGGCGTGCTGGACGCCTCCGAGTGCCCGCCGACGTTCGGCACCCCGCCCGAGCAGGTCTTCGCGATCATCACGATCGCGCTCTCGCCGCCCG
>NZ_JBFAMX010000552.1:0-6863 GCF_040659615.1 Nonomuraea sp. NPDC049784 | reverse complement strand
TCCCCGGGCTCCGCCCCCGCCAGCCAGTCGGCCAGCCAGCCGGCCGCGAACGCGTCCCCGGCCCCCACGGAGTCGACCTCGGTCACCTGGTACGGCTCCGCCCGCCGCACGACGCCCTCGGACAGCTCCATCGCGCCCTTCGCGCCGAACTTGACCAGCACGTGCCGCGGGCCCAGTGCCGCCAGCGCCTCGGCCAGCTCGTCGGGGCCCTCCGCATCGACGATCAGCCGGCCCTCGGCCTCGGTCGCGAACAGCACGTCCACGTTCCCGACCGTCTCCCGCAGCCACGTCCCCGCCTCCTCGGGCGTCCAGAGCGTCCTGCGGTAGTTGACGTCCAGCGAGATCAGCACCCCGGCGGCTCGCGCCTCGGCGATGGCGTGCCGTACGGCGTCGCGTGCCGACTCCGAGAGCGCGGGCGTGATCGCGGAGACGTGCAGCACCCTGGCGGACCTGATGAGCTCGGGGTCGAGGTCGGCGGCGCACAGGCGCGAGCCCGCGCTGTCCTTGCGGTAGTAACGCACGTCGATGAGGTCCGCCGTGCGCCTGCCCTTGATCATGAGCCCGGTCGGCGCCGCGGGATCGGAGATGGCCCGCACGTCGACGCCCTCGCCCGCCAGCGTCGAGCGGATGAGGTCGCCGAACTCGTCGGCCCCCACCCTGCCGACCCACGTCGCGCTGTGGCCGAGCCTGGCCACGCCGATCGCGACGTTCGACTCGGCGCCACCCAGGCCCAGGTCGAAGTCGCGGGCGAAGCGCAGCGGCCCGGTGCGGCGGGCGGCGAACAGCGCCATGGTCTCCCCGAAAGTCACCAGCTCGTGCATGGTTGAAGCCTAGTGTCACGGTTTGGACGGGCGATCGGCGACCGAGATTTCGTGTTTGTCGCCCGGGGCCAGGAACTCCAGCAGCCGCAGCCCCTCCTCCTCGGCCTCCTCCAGGCCGGAGATCGGCGCCCACTGGTGGATGGTGAGCGTGGAGGTGCCCTTGGCGCGGGTGACCGTCCAGTCCCCCGCGGTGAAGCCGTCCACCAGGATGGTGCGGGGCTGCACGTTCGAGCCCATGAAGCCCTGGAGAGCGGCCAGGCCCGTCTCGGTGATGACCCTGGAGCGGTCGGCGTGCGACCGGAAGAGGTTGTCGAAGTCGTACATCAGCCGCACCGGTGCCGGGGTGTCCTCGTCGGGCCGTACGGCGTCGGGCAGGTCGTACAGAATCCGTCCTGACTCGTCCCTGAACCTGACCAGGTCCAGCGACTCCACCGCCTCGCCCAGCCGCGTCAGCCCCGACCACGTCTGCACGTCCATCACCGACGCGGGCCCGAACGCCGCGAGATAACGCAGCACCAGCTCGGCAGGCGTCATCGGCGGCACCTCGAAGCCCAGCCACGACTCGGCGCTCGTGTGCGCGACGGGTCCGCTCTTGCCCCACAGGCCGCGGGGCGGCACCTGCACGAGCGCCACCAGACACCGCACACCCTGGCCGAGCGCGTGCGGATCGTGTGACGGCCACCGTTCCCCGAGCCTCCGGCCCAGTTCGGCGAACGTCATGGGCCGCTCTTCCAGCAGCGCCCTCCCGGCCGCGGCCAGTTCGTCCAGGTCCACCCCTTCCAGCCGCTTGCCGAACGTGGACCAGGTCATGCGCTCGCCGACAGTCTGCAGCAGCGGCCGCATGGCCAGGCAGTCGCGGGCGCTCACGAGGTGGATCGTGGAGCGCTGCAGGGCGACGCGTACGAGATCGCGCGAGAGCAGCAGGTCGGCGGCGTCGGCGGGCTTGAAGCCCTCGATGCGGTTCCACAGGCCGGCGTACCAGGTGTGCGGGGTCTGCGCCTGGAGTCCGCCGAGGTGCTCCACGACCTCGATCACGGTCTTGCCGGTGCGGCGCAGCAGGTGCTGCCGGTCGAGCGTGGCCCGGTTGAGAGCCCGGCGGCTGATGAGGGGATCCATGGTCCAAAGGTAGGGGCTATTGCGGCCGGTCCCGGGCCGCAATAGCCCCAGCGACACCGGCGGTCGGCCGGCACGTGGCTTTTCTAGGGCCTGATGGTACGCGCGCCGGCGTCATCCCTCAGGAACTTCCGAAGGTCGGAATGACTGACGGGGTAGGGGCTGTCGTGCCGTGGCGGCATCGTGCTGCCCCTCCGCGTGCTCGGGCCGTTCGCCGCCCACCTCGACGGCGAGCCGGTCGCGTTGGGCAGTGTGACGCTTTCCCGAAGGACCTAACGCGAACGATCGGATGAAATACAAACGCTCATAACGAAAGGCATAGGATCGAGTCATCGTCCGTGAAGGAGACTCCACCCGTGTCCGTCGAGCAGCGCCACCGGCTCATACTCCGCCAGGTCCGCGACCAGGGCTCGGCGCGCGTGGCCGACCTGGCCGAGGCGCTGGGCGTCTCCGCCGTGACCTTGCGCAGGGACGTCGAGCATCTCGCTGCCCAGGGCCTGCTCACCAGGGTGCACGGCGGCGTCACACTGCCACGCGACACCGACGTGTCCACTCCGCCGGCATCGAAGCTGACCATCGGCATGCTGGTCCCCACCGCCCACTACTACTACCCAGCGGTGATCAAGGGCGCCCAGGAGCAGGCTGCCAGGGCGGGGGCGCGACTCGTGCTGGGCATCTCCCGCTACGACGACGCAGAGGACCGGGCCCAGGTGCGCCAGCTCGTCGAGGGCGGCGCGGACGGCCTGCTGCTCACACCGAGCAGGCAGCCCGACGACGACCACGCGGAGTGGCTGGCCGGGCTGCGCGTCCCGGCCGTGCTGGTGGAGCGCAGGGCCGAGCTCGCGGGTCCGGCGTCCATGCTCGACGCGGTCGCCTCCGACCACGCCCACGGCGCCTACCTCGCCGTACGCCACCTGGCCGAGCTCGGCCACCGCAGGCTCGCGCTCGTCGCCTACCCCAGCCCGACCACGCCGAGGGTCAGGGTGGGGCTGCTGGCCGCCGCCTCGTCGCTGGGCGTAGCCGTCGCCCAGGAGGTCGTCATCGACCGCGGGCGGACGGACGAGCTCGCCGCCGGCGTGGCGGGGCTGGTGCGCGACCAGGGCGTGACGGGTCTGCTCGTGCACAACGACGAGGACGCGCTCTCGCTGGTCAGGCACCTGGGCGCGGCCGGCGTCGCCATCCCCGGCGAGGTGTCGCTGGTCGCCTATGACGACGAGGTGGCCGCGTTCTGCTCGCCCTCGCTCACCGCCGTGGCGCCGCCCAAGGAGGAGGTCGGCCGCTGCGCGGTGGACCTGCTGATCGCCCGCCTCACCCGCGGCCCCGCCGCCCCCGGCCGCCACCTGGCGCTGTTGCCCGAGCTGAGGGTACGCGAGTCATCCGCGCCCCCATCACCGTGATCGCCTGTCGCTCGGAGCTTCTGCGGACTCTGGGTGTCCGGGTCGATGTGTGTCTGTTCGGCGGTGGCTCGGTCGCTCCTGCGTGGTCTTGGGTGCGTGGGTCGGTGTGCGCGTGCTTCGCCATGATGGCTCGGCTGGGCTGTTCCCGTGGCCCCGGGCGCGTGGGCCGATGCGTGCGTGCTTTGCCGTGATCGCTTGCCGTCCGGCGACACAAGGCCCGAGTCGGTGCGTACGTGTTTCGCCGTGAGTCGAGTGGTGACTCGCGCCCTCGCGGCCTTAGGGCGCTCGAGTTCGTGTGCGGCCCCTTCGTTATGATCGGTTCGATCGAATTGATTGTCGGGGGGGCGAAATGACCGAATCACGGCCGAAGATCCTGCTCGCCATGGGGCGGCCGGTGGCGAAGCGGCTCGTCACGGGAGAGGTACGCGACCGCCTGCTCGGCATCGCGGACGTGGACCCCGACCTGGTGGCCGAGGATTTCACCGACCCGGGCGTGGCCGAGGCGCTGGCCGGGGCGGAGGTGCTCTACACGAGCTGGTGGTGCCCGCCCATCACCCAGGAGGTGCTGGACAGGGCGCCCAAGCTGCGCGCGGTCGTGCACGCGGCCGGCTCCGTGAAGCACCACATCACCGAGGCGTGCTGGGAGCGTGGCATCCTCGTCTCGTCCGCCGCGGCGGCCAACGCCGAGCCGGTCGCCGAGTACACACTGGCGTCGATCCTGTTCGCGAACAAGCGGGTGCTCGACATCTCCCGGCTCTACCGCGAGCACCGGGCGCGGCTCGACCTGGACAGCCACTTCCCCGGGTTCGGCAACTACCGGCGCACTGTCGGCATCGTCGGCGCCTCCAGGGTGGGCCGGCGGCTGATCGAGCTGCTGCGGCCGTTCGAGCTGGACGTGCTCGTCGCTGACCCGTACCTGACGGATGACCTGGGAGTGCCGCGCGTCGAGCTGGACGAGCTCTTCGAGCGGTGTGACGTGATCAGCCTGCACGCGCCGGCGCTCCCGGAGACCAGGCACCTCATCGACGCGGGCCGCCTCGCGCGCATGCGCGACGGCGCGACGCTGATCAACACGGCTCGCGGTGCGCTGGTGGATCAGGAGGCGCTCATCGCCGAGCTGGCCAGCGGTCGGTTGTACGGAGTGATCGACGTGACCGAGCCTGACCTGCTGCCCGCCGATTCGCCCCTCTACGACCTCCCGAACGTCCTGCTCACCCCACACATCGCCGGATCTCTCGGTGGAGAGCTGCCCCGCCTCGCCCACCTGGCCCTCGACGAGCTCGCCAGGTACGCCCAGGGCCTGCCGTTCCTGCACGGCGTCGAAGCGGAGGAACTGGCCAGAAGCGCCTGACACCGTGGCCGGCGGCACCACCCGAAAGCAACTCGGCGCTGGCTGTGAGTGGCTGGTGCGCGATGGGCGGTGTCGCCGCCACCGCAGCCGCTGGAGGTGGCCGGTGGCGGTAAGGGCGTCGGCTCGGAGCGGTTGGCCCCGGATCATGGGTGCCGGCCGCAAGCGCCTTGGGTTGGCGGGCGGTGTCGGCTGGGCGGTGCCGACGGTAAGCGCCTTGGGTTGGCGGGCGGTGTCGGCTGGCAGGGGTGGACGTCGGGAGGGTGAGCCTGGCGTGGTCGCCGGCACCCGGCGGCGCCGGGCGGAGGTGGCCTTGGAGGCGTGATGGCGCGGGCGGTGGGGCGGCCCCTACGCTGCTCTGCATGCACAGACGGGTGATCGACGGCCGCTTCGAGTTGATGGAGCGGCTCGGAGGTGGGGGCATGGGCCTGGTGTGGCGGGCCTGGGACGTGGCCCTGCACCGCGAGGTCGCGCTCAAGGAGGTACGTCCTCCCGATACCTCCATGGACGAGCACGACCCGGCCGGCGCCCGCGAGCTGCGCGCGAGGGTGCTGCGGGAGGCCCGTGCCCTGGCTCGGCTGAACCATCCGCACGTCGCCACCATCCACCACATCGTCGATCCGGGCGAGCACGGCTACCCGTGGATCGTCATGGAGCTGGTCTCGGGCGGCTCGCTTCAGGGCCGCATCCAGCGCGGGCCCATGCCGCCGCACGAGGTGGCGCGACTCGGACGTGAGGTCTTGTCCGCGTTACGGGCCGCGCACGCCGTCGGCATCCAGCACCGCGACGTCAAGCCCGCCAACGTCCTGTTACGCGAGGACGGCCGGTCGGTGCTCACCGACTTCGGCATCGCGGCCGTACGTGAGTCCACGAGCCTGACGGCCACCGGGTCGTTCATCGGCTCGCCCGAATACATGGCTCCCGAGCGCATCAACGGCGTCGAGGGCGACCCGGCCTCCGACTTCTGGTCGCTCGGCATGATGCTGTACGTGGCGGTTGAGGGGCGGCACCCGCTGCGCAGGAGCACCGTACTGGCCACGCTGGCCGCCGTGCTCAACCAGGACGTGCCGCCGCCGGAGCGTGCCGGGCCGCTCACCCCCGTGCTGAGCGCACTGCTCAGACGCGACCCGGCGGCCCGCCCCGACACCGAGACCCTCGACCGCATGCTGGCCTCGGCCGCCGACCCCGGCTCGGCCCCGCCTCCGGTCCTGGCCCCATCCCCGATCCAGGCCTCGTCTCCGATCCCGGCCCCATCCTCAGGGACGCCCCCGATCTCCACCTCGATGGGACCCGTGCCGCGGGCCGCCGCGCATGCCGCGCCGCCTATGGCCGGGCACCCGGAGCCGCCTGTCGCCGGTAACACGGTCCCGCCGAGGTCCGGGCCCACCATCCCGCCCCGCTACGGGCACGCGGCCTCGCACCCACCCCCTCCAATCACAGGGGCCGGCACCGCGCACCCGCGCCGCGCCCCTGTAGTCCGCACCGCGGCGATCGTGGCGTCCGCGGCGGCGGTCACGGTGGCCGGCGTGCTGGTGTGGCAGCTGATCCCGACCCAGTCCAGGGACGTCGCGGAGGACACCCCCTCGGTGGGATCCACCCCGGCGGTGACCACGAACCCGAGGTCGCCGAGCACCACCACGCGCGCCACACCGGACAACCTGCACACCCCGGCGGGAATACGCGCCATGATCGCCAAGATCAAGCCCGCCATCGGCGGCACCAAGGTCGTCAAGCTGACGGTGTACCCGACCTACGCCTCCATCGAGGCGCCGCTCAAGCGGGACAAGGGACTGTACGACAGGTACGACTACCGTGACGGCGAGGTCGTCCGCTCGAGCATCGGTGGCAAGGTGAACACCCCCGTCGTGGACCTCGACCAGTACAACTGGGACGCCCTCCCCGCCCTGCTCAGGAAGGCGAACAAGGACCTCGGCGTCCCCAAGCCGACCATGCGGTACGTGATCGCTGACCCCGACTACGTGTTCGCCAGCCCGCACCAGGTGCTGCTCGTCTACGTCTCCGACGGCTACCGCACGGGCTACCTGGTCGCCGACCTCAAGGGCAAGGTCGTCAGGACCTATCCGAGCGACTAGTACTCCAGCCGTAGATCGTGATCTCGATGGTGCGGGGCGCCGAGGAGACAGGTGGTCAGCGTCGATCATCTGGACGAGATCGACCACGCCA
>NZ_JBFAMX010000551.1:0-6868 GCF_040659615.1 Nonomuraea sp. NPDC049784 | reverse complement strand
GGCCCAGCTCGCGCGGATCGCTCAGAACGGCCTGACGCAGCTGCTCGCGCGCCTGCGGCGAAACCTTGTACGGCGTGCGTCCTTCCGGCGCCGCCTGCGAGGCGCGCCGGTTGCCCTGCCTGGCCAAGGATCGCCAGTAGTAAAGCGTGTAGCGGGCGAGCCCGTACTCACGAGCGAGCTGGGCAGGCTGCTCGCCGTTCTGCATCCGGGCGATGGCTGCCCGGCGGATCACTGCCAGGCTCTCGTGGTCGAGTGAGCGGCCGTCCCCCGCCGCGCGCAGGCGGCGCAGCGCCTGCGCTAAGGCGTCGTTCACTTCCGTATCCCTATCCACTGCAGATCGTTTAGCACAGAACGGAAGTTCCTGGCAAACATCAGGTCTTACCCCCGGTGCATATGGTAGTCAATGTGATGTTTAGGGTGATGTTGCTCCCGTCTCTGATGTGGTCAGACGTTCCAGATCCTCGCCTCGAGGCGATTATTCCTGACTGAATGTCAAGATCAGGGTTTACACGCAGGCGACTGATTGCCTACGATCGTGGTCGTTCGCAGGCACAGCCTGGATGTGCGGTAGCTGATGCCGGTGAATACTCAAGGGCGATCGTGTCTCCCTCGCCATGAGAACTTGTTCGCCTGGGGGTCAAAGAGCCCAGTGTCCTGACGCTGGGCTCTTTCCCTGCCTTCGGTTCCGTGCTGCCGCCGGGTATCGCGCGGAAGAGCGTACCCCTCCGGCGCTAGCACGGGGCATCGGGAGGCGCCGTGGCTGAGTTGTACCGCTCCAGCCGCCACTCCTGCCAGCTCTCCCAAGCTGCCCAGCCTTGGTCTGCGCCGATGAGCAGCGCCATGACCGACCAGCTTGCCTTCCTCAAGTGGTCTGGGCGGCGCACCACGTCCGATACTCGCATGTCGCTCGCCTCGTCCAGGGCCTTGCATTCACGTCTGGACACATCTCTGGACACATCGTCGGGGATGTCGATCTCCTCCCACGCTCGGATGAGCGCGGGGATATCCCACAAGTCACCGATGCGTTCGCTGCGGCCAACCCGCAACGTCGGCGCCCAGGTGTGGGGCCACCGCTCGCTGTGATACGTCAAGATCAGCGGACTGGACTCGATCGCAGCCACCAGCGGGGACATCTGCCAGGATCGCGGTGAGACTTCAGCGTAGGCAACCTGCTCCGCCAACACCGCCTCAGCGGCCCAGATTGCCCGCGCGCCGTCGTCGGGGTGCAAGTGTTCGGGGTCTGCAGCGACACAGGCTAAGGCCTGATCGACCGTCAACCCAATCGCGGCCGAGTCGGCCAAGATGCGGTTCCACGGCGAGCACAGCGGGACCTGCAGCGGGACTTGCAGCGGGAACGGCAGCTCGTGCCACCGGCTGACGACGTGACCGTCGATCACGGCAATCCCTTCGAGCACGCCATCGGAGTCGGTGCGGTAGTAGATGCCGTGCGGCAACTCCTGGCCGAGCAACTGACCGCTGCGCGAGCGGGCCGGGGTCCGTGGGTCGAGCCGATCGGGCTGCCAGGAGGTGGTCACCGATACCTCCTGGCAGCCCGCACGGCGGCGCGCGCACCGCTCGGCCCGCCGCGGTCCGCAGGCGGGCAGCGTAGTTGTCCATGTCGGCACCACAACGGGGTGCATGTACGGTGTTGCCGATCCAGCGTGGTGATATGCCGCCGGCGCTCGGTCCGGCGGCCGCTGGGGTTGTGCTCGCTACAGGCCACTCGCGTTTGCCTTCCTGCCCACGGCCCGCCCCCACAGCAGGCCGTACGCATTTCGAAAAGCTGACAACTTGTTGTGTGTGCGTGTCATCGTGCATCAAGCTGCGCAACTGACGCAACAGCCTCGCTCCAGCAGGTTTTTTCGTTATTTGGTCATGCCCCTGACCAGATTTCCTGTACGTGGAAGGCTGTACGCATTCCGGATTGGTCTCGCGTCGGTGGCCGGGGTTCCGCTTGCACGATTGCTCGGACACACTGGTGAAGGAACGCCCAGAGATGGGAGGAATTCATTTCACATGGTGAAGCTCCAGGCGCGAGCCTTGGCGATGGCCCAGCACATGGCAGCTCAGCGCCTGGCCTGCTTGCGCAAGAAACGCCAACTGTCCATCCGGATGGCAGCTGCCGAGACCGAGATCGCCCCATCCACCGTGGACCGCATCGAACAAGGTCGGGTGACACCGCGCGCCTCCACCATCGAGGCCCTGCTGACGGTCTACGGCGTTCATGACCCGTTCCAGCGCGCCTACGTGCTGGAATTGGCGGCGGGAAGGCGCGAGCCAGCCTGGTACGACCAGCCTCACGTGCCACTACCCCTGGCCGCCAGCTGGCATCTGGAAGACGGCGCAGAGGAACTGCGCACCTACCACGTGCAATTCATCCCGCCGCTGCTGCAGACCGAGGACTACGCCCGCGCGGTGTGCGCTGTGGCCTCCACTCACCGCTCGCGCACTTGCCCCCTGGAGTTCGGGGTGGGACTGCTTCACCAGCGGCGGCAGATCCTGGAGCGCGCGCGTCCGCCTGCCTACTGGGCGATTATCGACGAGAGCGCTCTGATGCGGAACCTGGGTGGGCCTACGGTCCAGTCGCGCGTGTTGGACGCGCTGATCCAGGACGTCAAGAGCGAGCGGATCACCCTGCAGATCGCTCTCATGGACCGGCCGATCTACCTGCCGTGCACTGGACCCTTCACGGTGTACCGCTTCGCCCAACCGGATCGGGCCGATGTAGTGGCTTCCCATTCCTTTGCCGTTGACCGGCTGCTGGGCGAGACCGAGGAGGTCGAGCCGCACTTGGTCGCCTTCAGCGCGGCTGCCTCGTATGCCACCAAACCTGGCCGCGACACCCTGGATGTGCTTTTCCGCCACCGCAACGCGCTGGCCCATCGGCTGGGTTGACAACCCGCTCTGACGAACAGTCCCGTTCATGATCAACGCGTCAGGGTTGACGGTGCCGAGCTCTCCGGCTCACCCTTGACAGCGATCTATGACACGCCGGGTGTCTGGGGGCGGTTCTCGCGTCCGCACACCCCTTCCTGGGTGAGGGCAACAGGGCGGCATGAGCGAGCACAACTGGGCTGAGGGAATCGATGTAGAGATACCGAACGTCGCCCGGATCTACGACTACTTCTTGGGCGGAAAGGATAATTTCCAGGCCGACCGAGACGCCGCCGACCGCATCAACGCGCTCAGCCCATTTGTGGGCCCCACCATGCGTGAGAACCGGCACTTCCTGCGTCGGGCGGTGAGTTTTCTGGCTGACCCCGCCGGCGGAGCGATCGGCCAGTTCCTGGACATCGGCGCCGGGCTGCCCACCCACGGCAACGTCCACGAGGTCGCCCAGCGCCTCAACCCGGCGGCCCGGGTGGTGTACGTCGACAACGACCCGGTCGTCCTGGCTCATGCGCGGGCGCTGATGGCCGAGGACGACAAAGTCCGGGTGGTCGCCGGCGACGTGCGCCGGGTGGAAGAGCTACTGGCCGAACCGGATGTGCGCGACTTCATCGACTGGACCCAGCCAATAGGCCTGATCTTGATCGGATTGCTGCACTTCGTCACTGATGAGCACAACCCCCACCAGATCGTGGCGATGCTGCGCGACCACCTGCCCACCGACAGCTTCATGGCGCTCAGCCACGGCACCACCGACGGGTTCGCCAAGCAACTCCCCCGCGGCCACGTCGGTGCCGTAGCCAAGGAATACCAGCAGGCCAACGAGCAAACCGCGATGCGCCCCCAGGCAGCCATCGCCCGCTTCTTCGATGGGTTCGACCTGCTACCGCCCGGCCTGGTGCGGCTACCTGACTGGCGACCGGACGACATCGGCGAAGGCCTCAACGTCGAACAGATCGGCGCCTACGGGGGCGTGGCACGGCTGCGCCCACCCAAGGTGCTCAACGCCGCAGACGGGGCTTAACCACAGTGGGCAGACTCTCGTAGCCGCGCACGCTGGGGCTGGTGCTCAAGCGGGCAGCGGACACGTCGACCTCGTAGTCGGCGTCAACAGCGGCGATCAGCTCTTCTAGCACGATCCTGGCCTCCAGCCGGGCCAAGGCGGCGCCCAGGCAAAAGTGCGGTCCTCGCCCGAACGCAAGCGTCTCGTCGGTGGCGCGTTTCACGTCGAAGCGGTCAGCGTTGGGGAAGACGCGCTCGTCACGGTTGGCCGCGGCGATCAGCAGCACCAGCCGAGCATCAGCCGGGATGACCTGGCCGTGGAGCTCGATGGGGTGGCGAACCCGCCTCACGGTGTACTGACTCGGGCCCTCATACCGCAGAGTTTCCTCCCCCCAGGCGTCAACCGCGACCTCGCCTGCCCAGATACGCGCCCGCTGATCACCATGCTGGAAGGCGCACCGCCAAGCGGTGCCCAGCAGCTTGATGGTTGTCTCGTTGCCGGCCACGCCCAGCAGCATCAACGTCGCCGCCACGTCACCGTCGCCCAGCCGCTGCCCGTCGACTTCGGCCGCCAGCAGCGCGCTGGTCAGATCCTCCTCTTCGCGCGGCTGGTGCCGCCGCTCGGCGATCAAGCCACGGTAGTAGTGAGCCAGTTCGATGTTGGCGTCGCGTACCGCGGCCGTCATCCGACCGGCGCCATCGCCGCGGTCCATGATCTGCTGGCTGAGTCGCAGCAGCATTGGCCGGTGGTCCGGCGGCACGCCGATGAGCTCGGAGATGACATCCACCGGGATCATCTGCGCGAAGTCGGTGACGAAGTCGAAGGAGCCCTTCTCCAGCGCAGCATCCAGGTAGGAACGTGTGAGCTCGCGGATGCGGGGCTCCAGGCCGCGGACACGGGCAGGGGTGAAAGCTCGGGAGATCAGCCTGCGCATGTCGGTGTGCTCGGGCGGGTCCATCGCGACGAAGCTCATCTGCCGGCTGGCTTGAGGCCCCCACTGCTCCAAGGCAACCCCATGGTCGGAGGAGAGGGTACCGCTGTCGCGCCAAGCGGCCGCAACGTCGGCATGTCGCGACAGCGCCCAAAAATCGGCTTGGGGATTGTGATACACCGGATGCTCATCACGCAGCCATTGGTAGGTCGGGTACGGATCACTGCGCAGCTCAGGATCATGGGGCACGTAGACAGCCATCCGAGATCGGACCCTCTCGTCGAAATGGGACGGGACAGCCGCTCATACCAGGCCGCCGACCGTCATTGCCCGCGATTGTCCCGGGGAATTCACCTTCACGCCATAGGTACGGTGTCCGACGTTTTTCGCCACCTGACCGAAATGAGTACCGCTGCTACACTCTTACGCCCAAATTTCGGACGGCACTTAAGCTGGATAGCGGAATCGCGTTACGCGGGGTTCGGGGTTCGCGCGTTGACAAGACGATCATCCACCGGTCAAATAGGTCGTGATCGTCTCGTCCAGGGGCAATGGTGCTAAACAAGGAAAAGCGCTTCCCGTGACAGTTCACCATCTGTTCCGGGGGACGCCCTCTCTTCGCGCCATGGCTCCCTGTCTCGGTGAGGTGCCCCCATGATCGAGGTCAACCAGGACGTCCCGCCTCGGCGGCCTGCCCAGGTTCGTGAGTGGCTGGGCTGGGCGTTGGATGCGTGGGGAAAGAGCATGACCGGCGCGTCCTGGTGCGGCGGGACTCTGGTCCTCAACGACACCGTCATCCTCTGACACGACCATCTCGAAACGGCCGATCAGCCCGACGCCACGGACGTACTGACATGCAGTGATCCAGGGTCAGCAGCAGTGCAGACCGTCAGAGGCACCCACCACAGGCGGCGTGTCGGCATGGGCGGCCGCGCCACCGATCGTCAAGGCGGCGAGAACCGCGAGGGTCATGCAGATGAACCGACGCCCGAAGCGTGCACGCACGGCGGGACCTCCTGTTTCCTGTTTCGTCTTGCCGGGTACGGCCGAGCGGCTCGCAGGGTCGGCCCGATTGTGGCAAACCCCGCCCGTCACCACAACATCACCGGAATCCGCCCAGGTGAACACCCCAGGTGACGCGCACCAGGACGGAAGCGAGGGGCGCAGGCGTTCTGGCCCCAGGATGGCGCGGTGCCGCAGTTATGTCTACGATCGGGTCGCATTGATCGACGCAGTAAGCTGATCATGACGAGGCGGTGACATGCTGACCGAGACACACGCGGGCGTGATCCTGCGCGGGCTGCGCCACCAGCGCCGGCTGACGCTGGAACAACTCGCCGGTCCACAGTTGCGGCTGCGCAGGCTCCAGTTGATCGAGGACGGCGTTGACCCAACCGCCGGCGAGCTGCAGAGGTTGGCCGCGATTCTGCAGGTCTCGCCGCAGGTCCTCGCCTCCGGACTCAGCGCCGAGCGCGGCGCCACGATCCGCGCAGACATGACGGCCGCGCAGGACCCGCTCGACCACGGGCACGCTGCCCTGGCACGGCAGCGTTTCAGCGCCGTCGTCGGCGACCCGGAGTTGGGCAGCCGCCCGGATCTGTGGCGACGGGCCGAACTCGGCCTCGCCCTGGCCGAAGAGGCCGACGGCGACCTGGTCGCCGCCATGGCCAGGCTGCGTCACCTGCTGGAGGTCACCGCCCCCCTGGATGTGCCGCTGCCGCCGATGACCTTCGAGGACCGGGAAGAAACCGACCAGCGCATCGGCATCGCACTCGCGCTGTGCCGATGCCTGCGAGAGACCGGTGACCTTGAAGGCAGCATCAAGCTCGGCGAGCAAGCTTTTGCGCGGGAGTTAGAGGGAGGCTGGAGCGATCACGGCATCGAACTGGGCGCCACCCTGCTGGCCGCCTACATCGAGCGGGGCGAACTGACCACCTGCCAAGCCCTGACCAGTCAGCTGCTGGATGCCGCCGACAAGCTCGGCACACCCCGCGCGCAGCGAGCGATCTGCTGGAATGGCGCCACCGTGGCCGCCATGCTCGGCG
>NZ_JBFAMX010000550.1:0-6870 GCF_040659615.1 Nonomuraea sp. NPDC049784 | reverse complement strand
GGCGCGCCGTCTCGCCCGACATCGTGAACGCCACCAGCGCCTTGGCGCCGACGATGGCCCCCACCTCGGCGGCGGCCCGCGCGATGGCGCCGCCGGTGGTCTCCGGCATGCGCTCCAGCGTGTGGGTGGCGCGCAGGGACGTCTCCTCGGCGGCGCAGGCGATGCGGTCCATCGTGGCGACGGACTCGATCGGGTAGTTGCCGACCGACGTCTCACCCGACAGCATGACCGCGTCGGCGCCGTCCATGACCGCGTAGGCCACGTCGGAGGCCTCGGCGCGGGTGGGCCGGGGGGCGTTCATCATCGAGTCGAGCATCTGGGTGGCGACGATGACCGGGTGGGCCTTCTCGCGGCAGAGCTCGATGATGCGCCGCTGCACGATCGGCACCTGCTCCAGCGGCAGCTCCACGCCAAGGTCGCCGCGGGCCACCATGATGCCGTCGAAGGCATCGACGATCTCGGGGAGGCGGTCCACTGCCTGCGGCTTCTCGATCTTGGCGAGCAGCGGCAGGCGTACGGCCTCCTGCTCCATGATGTTGCGCACCACGTCGGCGTCGGAGGGGCGGCGCACGAAGGACAGGGCGATCATGTCGCAGCCGGTGCGCAGCGCCCAGCGCAGGTCGGCCTCGTCCTTGTCGGTCAGGGCGGGGGCGCTGACGTTGACGCCGGGGAGGTTGAGGCCCTTGTTGTCGGAGATCATGCCGCCGATGACGACGCGGGTGACGATGCGCTCGCCGTCGACGCGGGTCGCCTCGAGCACGAGACGGCCGTCGTCGACCAGGATCGTGTCACCGGGGCGCACGTCGTTGGGCAGCCCCTTGTAGGTGGTGGAGACCTGCTCGCGGTCGCCCGGCACGTCCTCGGTGGTGATGGTGAAGACGTCACCGAAGCCCAGCCGGACGGGGCCCTCCTCGAACGTGCCGACGCGGATCTTGGGGCCCTGCAGGTCTGCGAGCACGCCTACACCGCGGCCGAGGTCGGCCGCCACCTCCCTGACCCGGTCGTAGACCTCTCTGTGCAGGTCATGGTTGCCATGGCTGAGGTTGAACCGTGCCACGTCCATGCCTGCGGCGATCAGCTCGCGCAGGCGTTCCTTGGAAGATGTGGCGGGGCCTAGGGTGCAGACGATTTTCGCGCGACGAGTCACGAGTTCTACCTTAATTGGTACAGACCACTTGGCAGTCACTGACGACGGAGAACGTAGCCCAGATAAGAGAACAGAACGAAAACGGCGCCCCCCAGTCGTGCCAAGTTCGTGTACTCCTCGGGGTAGATGACGCCGTCGACGCAGTGTCGATCGTACGCCGCCACCGCCACGCGACGAACCCGCCCACGACCAGGTAGGCCAGGAAAGCGAAGTGCGTCACACCATCGCGGCGTCCGCGAAGATGCGATACGTCATGGTTCGACGGTAGCCGCCTTCCAGGCGTCCACGACGCCGTGGCCGAAGAAGCCGTTGTCGGCCTGGGTGCCCCCGCAGTCCTGCGTCACGGTCTGGCCGTAGGTCTTGTACACGTACTGGCGGGGCGTCGGGCACGCCTTCTGAGTCGCCGTCTTGTACAGCAGGTCCTCGACCGTGGCGGGAGAGAGTTCGAGGCCGCCCTTGCCGGGCTTGCCGAAGCGGCTGATGAGGATCGCGGCGACGCCCGTGGCGTGGGGGGCGGCCATGGAGGTGCCGTCGAGGTACTGGTAGTAGGAGCAGGGGCCGGCCGTGCAGTCCTTGACGACGTCCGGGCCCTTGGGCTCGCCCTTCGCGTCGATCCGGCCGGCGGCGCGCAGCACGTGCTCGGGCGCGGCGGCCAGGATCGACCTGGTGGCCTTGGCGCCCTTGCCGTCCAGCGCGTCGCCTCCGGGCGCGGCCAGGTCGGTCTGCTCGACACCGTAGTCGCTGTAGATCGCCTTGCGCCCTGAGGGGCCGAGCGCGGAGACGGAGATGACGCCGCCCGACTCGGCGGGCACGTCGATGCAGGAGTTGTCGATCTGGCGGGTCTTCTTCTCGCCCGTCGGGTAGCCGGGGCTCTCCTTGTCGACCTTGGGGTTGCCGAGGTCCACGGATTCGTTGCCGAGGGCGGAGATGAGCGTGACGCCCCGCTGGCGGGCGTAGTCGAGCGCCCGCTGCATGCCGGTGATGATGGCCTGCTGTTCGAGCTGCTGCTTCTTGGTGTCTGCCTTGTTGGCCTTGCAGTTGAACAGCCAGGGGTCGACGTAGTAGCTCATGTTCACGACGTCCACGCCGATGTCGCCGGCGTAGGTGAGCGCGTCGAGGCTGGGCTTGAGGAAGAAGAACCCGGAGTCCTGCCCTGCCCGGATGTTCACGATCTGCACGTTCGGGGCCACGCCTGCGATGCCGATGCCGTTGATGGGGGAGGCGATCGTGCTGGCCACGTGGGTGCCGTGGCCGTCGTCGTCCTCGTCCACGGGGTCCTTGCAGCTGCTGACCTCGCAGGGGCCGTCGAGCGTCTCGCCGTTCTCGTCCTTGGGCTTGTCGGTGACGAAGTTGCGGCTGAGCTCGCGGTTGAAGTTCGGGGCGATGTCGGGGTGCTTGCCGTCCACGCCGGTGTCGATGACGCCGACCAGCACCTGCTTGCTGCCCGGCGCCTTGGCGTTGGCGCGGTCCGCGCCGATCATCCGCATGTCCCACTGGCGGCCCGCCAGCGGCTCTCCCGCGCGGTTCTTGGTGAACGACCCGGCGTCGGGGAAGGACTTGGATCCGGTACGGCCGGCGGCGGGTGCCATGACGCGGTTCGTGGTGAAGCCGATGCTCCGGTCCGGGGACACCCCGACGATGGCCCGGTCCGCGCCCACCTGTTCCACGAACCCGCCGCTGCCGGAGGCCATCAGGTAGCCGAGCCTGGTGTCCTCTCCCATCGTGGTCCCGCCGGCCCGCTCGACGGCCTCCCGCGCCTGGCGCTGCTGCCCTTCGGCGTAGAAGACGAGGTATTCGGCGCCCTTGGGGGCGGCGGGTTTTCGCGGGGTCGTGGTCGAGGTCGGGCTCGAACACGCGGTGAACATGGCCACGGCGGCCAGCGCCATCAAGCCAGAGGCGACTCGCCGCATACTTCCCCCATCCACCCAGTGCCGCAGAATCTGCATCTTCCCGGCAGCCATCGGCTGAAGCAGCCTACTAGCGAAATTTGGGACGTGAAGGAGTGAAGCGGACCTCAGTCATGGGGTCCGCTTCGCCTCGGGTCAGGACGAGGTGCCGGGCATGGGCTCCGCCCGGGGGTCAGGCCGGGGTGCTGGGCGTGGGCTCCGCCTGGGGCTCCGCTTCGGTCACGGGCTCCGCGGCGTGCGCCAGACGCACGTTCTTCAGGAACGTCAGGAGGACGGCCGCGGCCAGCATGATCGGTCCGACCCAGGCGAACACCCCGGTGATCGCGTCGGAGAAGGCGAGCTGCGTGGCGTGCCGCGCGGCCTCGGGCAGCGCCCGGATCGCCTCGGGCGTGAGCGCGGCCTCTCCCAGCGCGAGCCTGCCGCTGAAGACGCCACCCAGCACGGCCACTCCCACGGCCCCGCCGACGCCCCTGGCGAACGTGACGGCCGAGGTCGCCGCTCCCCTGTCCGCCGCCGGGGTCGTGGTCTGCACGGCGAGCATCACGTTCTGCATGACCATGCCGAGCCCGAACCCGAAGAGCACCATGTACGCGCCGGAGACGAATCCGCTGGTCCCCAGGTCCATGGTCGAGAACAGGATCCCGGCGATCCCGGCGAGCGTGGCCCCCGTGACCATGAACCACTTGAAGCGGCCGAACCGGTGCACGAGCTGCCCCACGACCGTCGAGGAGACGACCATCCCGCCCATGAGCGGGAGCAGCAGCAACCCCGAGCCCGCCGCGCTCGCCCCGGCGGCCAGCTGCAGGAACATCGGCAGGAACGTGGCCGTACCGAGCAGCGCGGTGGCCATGAGCACGACGGCGGCCACGGGGATCGTGAACGTGCTGTCGCGGAACAACCGCAGCGGCAGCACCGGCTCGGCCGCCGTCCGCTCCACCAGCGCGAACAGCATGGCCAGCAGCACAGCGCCCGCGCCCAGCCCGATGATGACCGGCGAGGACCAGGCGTGGACGGTGCCGCCCCAGGAGGTGACAAGGGTCAGGCAGGTCAGCAGCCCGGAGATCAGCACGGCGCCGAGCCAGTCGATCCGGTGCGAGGAGACGCGCCGCGGCAGCTTCAGCACGGTGAACGCCACGGCCAGTGCGATCACGCCGAGCGGCAGGTTGATGTAGAAGATCCAGCGCCAGGAGGCGTGCTCGGTGAGGTAGCCGCCGAGGACCGGCCCGGCGATCGAGGCCAGCGCGAAGACCGAACCGAAGATGCCCTGGTACTTGGCTCGCTCGCGGGGGGTCGCCAGGTCGCCGACGATGGTCATGTTCAGCACCATGAGCCCGCCCGCCCCGATGCCCTGGAAGGCCCGGAAGGCGATGAGCTGGCCCATGGACTGCGCGAAGCCGCACAGGGCTGAGCCGATGACGAACAGGACGATGGCCGACAGGTAGAGGTTCTTGCGGCCGTACATGTCGCTGAGCTTGCCGTAGAGGGGCGTGGCGATGCCCGAGGTGAGGGCGAACGCGGTGACCAGCCAGGACACGCTCTCCAGGCCGTGCAGCTCGCCCACGATGGTCGGCATGGCGGTCGCGACGACCGTCTGGTCGATGGCGGCCAGGAACATGGTGAGCAGGAGTGAGCCCATGCTCACCCAGAGTGACCGCCGTGGGGCGGTCTCCGCTGCCGTTGTGGATAGCATTGAGTTGTCTCCTTGCTTCTTTCGCGAGGGCAGGAGTTATCCGCGGCGATCGGGGGTGCCACCCCGGTCGCCGCTTTCTTCTATGGGTCAGAGTCCCTTTTCGAGCAGCGTGAACGCCTCGTCGAGCAGCTCCTCCACTGAGCCGCCCGCCTCCAGCGACTCCTGGACCGCCGAGATCGTCGCGCCGAACGACGCGACCATGAGCAGCCTGGCATGTATCGGGCTGGTGACGCCCGGACGGCCCTTGACGGCTTCGAAGATGGTCTCCATGATCTTCGTCTCGTCGACCGCCCTGGCCTTGGCCGTCAGCTCGGGGTAGCGCTTGCGCAGCTCCACGAACGGCTCCATGTCCGCCCAGATCGGCCGGACCTGGACGGAGAGGGAGCGCATCACCGCTTTCAGCGACTGGAAGGCCGGCTCGTCCGCGGGCCTTTCCGCGAGCATGTCGACGAGCTCCTCAGGGCGCCAGATCGGCTCCATGATGAGCGCCTCTTCCTTGGAGGCGAAGTAGTTGAAGAACGTACGCGGCGAGATGTCGGCCGCCGCGCTGATCGCCTCCACGGTCGCGGCCTCGATCCCCGCGTCGAGCGCGATCTTCACGGCGGCCATCCTGATGGCCTGCCGCTTCTCGGCTCGGCGACGGTCTCGACGCTGCTGTGGACTTTCCATACCTTGCACTGTACGCAACTCTTGCAGAGCGTGCAAGACTTGCAGGGTGTGCAATTTGCGGGGGCATGCGAAAGCGCCCGCCGTACGGGGCGGGCGCTTTCGGGGACGGAGCGTAGGTCAGCGGGTGAGGTCGAGCTTGACGCCGCCCAGCATGACCTGGCGCGGCATGGGGCGGTTCAGGAACTCGTGCGGGAACCCCAGATCCACCCTGCTGGCCTCCTCCAGCGCGGCCAGCTGGCTCTCGCTGAAGCGCACCTCCAAGGCCCTCAGGTTGTCCTCCAGCTGCGCCAGTGTGCGCGCCCCGATGATGGGCGCCGTCACGCCGGGGTTGAGCGTCGTCCAGGCCAGCGCGACCTGCGACGGCGTCACGCCCAGCTCGGAGGCCACCTGCTTGGCCACGTCGGCGATGTCCAGGGCGCGCTCGGTCAGCGACCCGTTGGCCGCCGCGACGTTCTTGCGCGTGCCGGACGGGTCGGCGGAGACCTCCTGGGCGAGGTCCGCGCGGCTGTACTTGCCGGTCAGCACCCCGCTGGCCAGCGGCGACCACGGGATGACCCCAAGCCCCATCTCCCGGGCCATCGGGATGAGGTCCCGCTCGACGGTCCGCTCGACCAGGCTGTACTCGATCTGCAGCGCGATCAGAGGCGCCCACCCGCGCAGGTCGGCGATGGCCTGCATGCGGGAGACCTGCCAGGCGGGCGCGTCGGAGATGCCGGCGTAGAGCACCTTGCCCGCCCTGACGAGGTCGTCCATGGCGCGCAGGATCTCCTCCACCGGGGTGGTGAAGTCCCAGGCGTGCAGGTAGAGCAGGTCGATGTAGTCGGTGTTCAACCGGCGCAGGCTCGACTCCACCGACTGCACCATGCTCTTGCGGTGGTTGCCGCCGGAGTTCGGGTCGCCGGGCCGTCTGGCCAGGGTGTACTTCGTGGCCAGCACCAGTTGCTCGCGCCGCCCCGACGCGAACTCGCCCACCAGCGTCTCCGAGGTGCCCTCCGTGTACTGGTTGGCGGTGTCGATGAAGTTGCCGCCCCGCTCCACATACGTGTCGAAGATCCGACGCGACTCGTCCTTGTCCGAGCCCCAGCCCCAATCCGTGCCGAACGTCATGGTTCCCAGCGCCATCGGCGAAACGCGCAGGCCGGACCGCCCGAGCAGGCGGTAAGTGTCAAGAGTCGTCATGCCATCAAGGCTGCTCCGCCGGGTGGTGCCGGGGAAGGGAAGGCTCTTCCTGGGAAGAGCCTTCCCAGGAAGGCGCGTCGTAGGATCGAGGAGATGAACACCGTGGATCAGACCCGCGAGCTCGCGGCCTTTCTCCGCACCCGCCGCGAGCGCCTGACCCCCGGCGACGTCTCCCTGCCCGCCCGCCGTGCCCAGCGCCGCACTCCGGGCCTGCGCAGGGAGGAGGTCGCCGAGCTGGCGGGCGTCAGCGTCGACTACGTGATCCGCCTGGAGCAGGG
>NZ_JBFAMX010000549.1:0-6874 GCF_040659615.1 Nonomuraea sp. NPDC049784 | reverse complement strand
ATCGCGACCATGGGCCCCGCGCCGCCGCCGGAGAACGACAGGTTCACCATCGCGGCCTTCGGGCCGAACGTGCCGTCGGCGTGTCTCACCAGCGTCGCGTCCGGCGCGGTCCATCCGCCGTCGGCGGCGCGGACGCGCAACGGAACCGCGGAGATGTCCTCGGAGTACGTCGCTCCGTCGGGATTGGCGTACGTCGTGGAGAACTCGGTCCGCTCACTGACGATTTCGATCTTCTGGCCGGTCGCCACGGCCCGCGCCGAGGCGTTCTCGTACGCGGTGTTCTTCACCACGGATTTCGATGGGAATGCTGCTTTCGATAAGGACGCGGCGCTCTTCGCGCTTTCCGCGTCCGACACGGCGGGCACGGCGAGCACCAATCCCGCCGCCGCGATCGCTGCCCCTACGGGTTTCCACCAACGGGCGCGCGTGCCCGACCGCCATCCTCTGTTCCGTGCCAAGGTCCACCTCAACGGCGTCGTGATAGCCAGGGCGAGCGAGATCCGCCGCCGCAGAACGTATTACGCGATCGATCCCCGCGGCGGCTACGGGGTGCCGCAGCCCCCATGAGCTGCCGATTGTGTCCGGTCGCCGCCCCTGACCTGCGGTGTTGACGTCCGCGGCGGCGTACTGTCCAAAATGGAGGAAGTTCCAGATCGGACGGCAGGCGGCGGCCCCCGAGTCCCGGCGGCGTCCGTGGGGGCAGCGACGCCTGCCGCAACGACGGCGGCGATAAAGTGACCATCGGCTCGGACCGCCCCGCACACGCGCACCGGCTCGATCCGGCGCCCGGCACCGGATCGAGCCGTGATTTGTGCCGACGATTCTACGGACTGAGGACGTTCAATAAGCGAACGTCTGCACTTCTCAAGCGATCGTCGACATGATTAGACTTTTGCCATGGATGTCCTCAGTGACGCGATCACCGTCATGCGTGCTGGCCGGCCCCACGCGAATCGCCATGAGCTATTCGCGCCGTGGGGCATGCGTTTCGCCGACGAATTCGGGGGCGCCTTCCACGTCGTGCTGCAGGGGTCGTGCTGGTTGCTACCGTCGGGCAACGCGGCGCCGATCCAGCTCGGTGTTGGAGATGTGGCATTCATGTATGGTTCCGGAGCACATGCGCTGGCTGACAGCCCCACCAGCCCGCTGACGGAGATCGATCTGCGTCACCAGGGGGTCGTCTGGCCAAGCGGTGACGGCGCCCCCACCGTCCTGTTGTGCGGGGCCTATCTGCTGGACGGCAGAACGGCGCACCCGCTGCTGTCAGAGGTCCCGCCCATCGTCCACATGCCGGCACGGATCGGACGCCACCCATCGCTGCGTGCCGCCGTCGAACTGCTCGGCAGCGAACTGGAGCGGCCGCGCCCTGGGGCGGAGGCGATCGTGCCCGCGCTGCTCGACACGCTGCTGCTCTACATCCTGCGAGCCTGGTTCGAGGAGCAGGCCGAGAGCCCCGCAGCCACCGGCTGGTCGATGGCGCTCGCTGACCCTGCGATCACCGCGGCTCTCACCGCCATCCATCACGCCCCCGACCGGCAGTGGACGGTCGCCGAACTCGGCGCGACGGCGGGGTTGTCCCGGGCGGCCTTCGCCAGCCGGTTCACCGCGCTGGTCGGACGACCTCCGCTGACCTATCTGACCTGGTGGCGCATGACAATCGCAGCGCACTTGCTGCGCGAGTCCGACACGCCGCTACGAGTGGTCGCGCGGCAAGCCGGATACTCCTCGGACATCGCGTTCGCCGCCGCGTTCAAACGCGAGTACGGGATCACTCCCGGCCGCTACCGGGTTGCGAATGAAGCCACCGGACGAGCGGATGGCACCCGAGGAACGGAAAGAACACCGATGACGGCGATTGAGATCCCGCAGTGACAGGGCTCGTCCTCCCCTGCACTCGACTGCTGGCAGACACGCGCCGCGCGGCTCGCCGCGCTCGTTCCCGCTGACCTTCGCGTATCAGTGCCGGCCAGTTGGTGAGGAGTCAACCGGGGTGGGCCCTGAGTTAGCCCAAGGATTGGCGGGTGCCCGTATCTGCGGAGAGCCTGATGGCGTCAAGAAGGCGGTGCAACCGCAGACCGGCGTCGAAGTCTGGGACGCTGCGTGAGCCGGTGCGGAGATCGAGGGCCAGTTGGGCATACATCTGGGCCACATTGAAGCCCTGTGCGGCCGGATCAATCCCGGAGGTCCAGCGGTATCGGCTGGGGATCGGCAGTTCCCGCCAGGTGGCGCCCGCAACGTCTGTCCCGAGCAGGCGCAGTTCACCGATCTGGATGCCCGCCGGGCCGCCTGCTCCGGTGGAGACGATGGCGAGGTCTCCGTTGGTGCCGGAGATTTCCAGTCGGGTCCGGGCATCGGTCTCCTTGGCGTCGTGGATGTGAGCGGACACGACGGCACCGCCGATGAGGGTCGCGTTGAGGAGGAGGTGGTCGGGGCTCGTTGCCTCGACCACCTCGCCGGTTTCGGCGATGGTGGAGACGGGGTGCTGTACGGACAAGGTGGCCGAAAGGTCGCTGATGCCGCCCAGCACGTGCTGCAGCGCATCGAGCGTGTGCCCGCCCGCGACCTCGAGTGTGCCGGCGACGGTGTCGCGGTCGAGGGTGTAGGCGGCCCAGGCGGGGATTCGGCCCCCAGCCCCCTTCCCCCGGGCGGCGTACACGGTGGCTGAGGTCACACGTCCCAGATGGCCTCCCGCGACAAGTTCGCGGGCGTAGGCGATCGCAGGGGCAAAGCGCGCCTGCAGTCCGATCGCGTGGTGGACACCTGCACTGCGGGCTGACTTCATGAGGGTGTTGGCCTCATCGGTGGTCCGGGCCAGCGGCCACTCGCAGTACACGTGCTTGCCGGCCGCCAGTGCGGCCTCGACCAGTTCGGCGTGCGCGGGAACCTTGACGGTGATGACGACCAGGTCCACCTCGGGATGCTCAGATAGTTGCCTGGCGTCGGTGAAAGCCTGCGCGGCGCCGAACTTGCGTGCCGCCGCACGGGCGCTCTCGGGACGGCTGGTGCCGACTGCGGTGATCTCGTACTCCGGTAGTGCCGTCAAAGCCGGCACGTGTGCCCGAGCGGCCCAGCCCCGGTCGGGGCTCGCCCCGATGATGCCCACCCGGATCTTCTTCGATTCCATTCCCAGCCTCTCCCCACTGCAAGCGGACAGATCTTGTCCGGTTGAGACGCTAGCTAACCGGACAAGATCGGTCCAGTTATCGGTAGGATCAACGCATGAGCCAGCCGTCCAGCGCAGTAGACCGCCTGCTCGTCGATGAGTCGGGGCGTCGCCCGCGCGCCGACGCGCGGCGCAACCTCGAGCGCTTGGTGGAGGCCGCCCGAATCGCCGTTGCCGAGGTCGGCGTCGGAGTCTCCGCGCACGCGATCGCGCACCGAGCGGGTGTCGGTGTCGGCACCTTCTATCGGCGGATCCCCTCCCTCCAGGTTCTTCTTGAGGCGGTGCTCGAGGAGATCCTCGACGAGATCGCGAATGTCGCCGATCAAGCTCTGGAGGACCCGGATCCCTGGCGCGGATTCTGCGTGTTCGCGGCGGCTTACGTGCGCCTGCGCGCCGAGAGCTGCGGTGTCAGCGAGGCGCTCGGCGGCGCCTGCGGAGACGCCCTCGCCCAGCGTCTGGCGGACCTGCGAGGACGCATTCAGCGTCTCGTGGAGCGCGCCCAAGCAGTCGGCGCCATGCGCACCGACATCGTCTGGCAGAACGTCCCATTCCTGTTGGCTGCCGCCGCTACGGGTGAGCACACCCTAGGCCTGCAGGCGAGCGATCAGCAGTGGGAGCGCAATCTCCACATCATCCTCGACGGACTCCGCCCGATACACCCCAGCACTCTGCCGGGCGCCGCGCCGGCCTGAAGTCCGTCATCGGAGAGGCGAAGACCACTCGGCGGGGTGTCGGCAAACGACCGTCTGTCGACACCCCGGCCTGTAATCAAGAACCCGCAGGTGGGCAGTGTCGACAACCCGCGTCGAAAACGCCGGGCCCGCGGATGTCACACTTTGGGGCCCGTTCCACTCTCATGCACCGTGATGATCTATGTGCTTGTGCGATTGACGGGCTTTTTGAGCAACTCCATATGGCGGAGGGTGAGCCTGTCCGGGGTGGCCGTACTTGCCGTGTTCAGCCTCTCCCCCGCTGTTCCCGCCTTCGCCGGTGTCCGGCAGGCGGCCCAGACGGTGACCGCGCCGATGTTGCCCCTGTTCGTACGCAGCGGCAACACCGGTCATCTGCTCGCCTATGACCCCAAGGGCGACGGCGGCCTGCAGTCCGCCAACGATCTGGGCGGCGGCTTCTCCGCGGCGACCGCGCTCCTGCGCGCCAACATTTCCGACAACGGCAATGGCACCGACCTGTACGCCCGGCTGGGCGGCCGCCTCTACTACACCGCCGAACGCGGCACCGAGACCAAGGTCATCGGTCCGGGCTGGGACATGTACAACCTGCTGATGTCCCCCGGCAACATGGGCGGCACCGCCACTCCTGACATCCTGGCCCGGGACGCGGACGGCGCGCTGTGGCTCTACCAGGGGAAGCCCGACGGCACCCTGATCACGCGCGTCCGGGCCGGGGCGAGCGGCTGGAACGGCATGAACGCCCTGGCCGGGTACGGCGATTACACAGGCGACGGCAAGAACGACCTGCTGGCCCGCAACACCACCGGCGTCCTGTCCATCTACCAGGGCACGGGCAACGCCACCACCGACGCCGTCCTGGGCTCCCGCATCACCGTGGGCACCGGCTGGGACGCCTACACCGCTCTGGTCTCCACCGGCGACAACAGCGGCGACGGCAAGCCCGACCTGATCGCCCGCGACTCCGCCGGTGCGTTGTGGCTGTTCAAGGGCACCGGCGTGGCCTCAGCGCCCTTCGCCGCGCGGGTGCAGATCGGCACCAGCGGCTGGAACGCCTTCAACGCCTTCTTCTGACCCGGCCCCGCCCACAGCTCCCACCTTGGCCCGGCGACCGCGCCGGGCTGTTCGAGAACGGCTTTTGCATGCTCTTCGCGTTACCTCTTCCGCGGCGCCGTGCCCGGCGACGCCTGCTGGGACGGCTGCTGACGACCACCGCGGCCGTCACCTCCGCCGCCGTCCTGGTCTCCAGCGCCCAGCTCACGCCCTTACCCGCGCTGGGCGCGACGGCCGCCGTCGCGGATGCCGCCGACTACGACCTGGACCATGCCGCCGATGTCCGCGCGGCCCAATGCCTGCTCAGCGTCATGCAGCGCAAGGGCGGCCAGGAGCTCAAGGCGGTGGCCCGTACCGGCCTGCGCGGCACGGACACCGAACTGCTGCAGGCCGCCGACCCGGACTACTGGGAGGGCACGCCGCTGAGTGCCGCCTTCGCCAAGGACACGGCCTCGGCCTCGGCCAAGTCGGACGAGCTCTACGACCGCCACAACGTGTGGGAGCAATCCCTCGACGTCATTCCCCCGGCGGGCTACACGAACGTCGGGTTCCAGTGGATCGAGCAGAAGGACAACCCGTTCGCCAAGGTGGGCCTGTCCGGCTGGATCTTCAAGCAGTCCATCCAGTTCGAGGACCCCCTCTACGAGAATCAGACCCCGCTGGCCGGGCCGGAGTCGGTGACCGCGGTCAACAAGATCGCCGCGGTCCGCTACCCGGAGGACGGCAGCGACTACGAGGGATGGCGCGCCTGGTCGGCTATGACCTCCGGGCACGCCATGTACGCCGACGACGCGCGGGCCTTCCTGGAACGCGGCGGGTTCGCGACCAGCGCGCCCGACCCGGACAGCATGGAGTTCCGGGTCGACGTCGAGAACCTCAAGGCCCGTTACGCCTCCTGCACCACCGACAATCCGCCCGACCCGCACAATGTCCTGACCGCCGAGTTTGCCACCGCCTCCGCCGAATGGCAGCAGGAGGTCGACGGCCAGCGCGCCCAGCGTGACGCCATCCTCGGCGAGGAGGCCCAGGCCAACACTGACCTCCAGGTCGCCTCCCAGGCCCTGGGCGAGGCGCTCGGCCAGTCGATCATCGCGGTCCGGCTCGCGGACTGGCAGGCGTACTGGCTCAAGCAGACCCCCGAAAGCGCGGGCCTGGACTACCCGGACGCGGCGACGTTCACCGAGGTCAAGAACGACATCGTCAAGGCCCAGGCCATGGCGCTCGGCCGCAGCTTCGTGGCCGCCCGCGCCGCCCGCTCCTCGCAGCGGCACGCCACCACCGCGGTGGCCGCCCAGCAGGCCGCGTACGCCATCGCCGATGCCGCCGGGCTGCCCCGGGGCCGTGGGCTGCTCTACGGCCAGCAGGCCGTCCAGGTCACCCGCGCCACGGCCGCCGCCGCACTGGCCGTTTCCAAGGCCACCGACACTGCCTCCAACGCCACCCGTGCCTCGGCCGCCGACAGCAAGACGCTGATGGCGCTGGCCGAGACGCAGACGCACGCCTCGCAGGCCGAGTTCCGGCGCATCGCCGCCCAGGAGGCCGCCGCCCAGGCCAAGGCCGCCGCCGACGGCGCCGCCGCCCAAGCCGTCCTGGCCGCCTCCAACGCCATGAAGGCCAAGGAGGCCCAGGCCAGGGCCGAGGCCGCCGAGCTGACCGCCAAGAACGCCGCCGCCGACGCCAAGGCCAAGCGCGAGACCGCCGAGGCCGAACGCGACATCGCCAAGACCCAGAAGGAGATCGCCGCCGCCCGGCGCGCCGACGCCGCATCAGCGGAGGCGACCGCCCAGGCGCAACGCCAGGCGGCCGCCACCGCGCTCAGCGCCGCCCAGACGGCCGGAGCCACCGCGGCGGCGAAGAAGGAGGCGGCGCAGCAGGCCGAACGGAACGCGGCCGCGGCGCGCACCACGGCCGTGCAGGCGGAGGCTACCCGCGACACGCTGGCGGCCAAGGCCGCCGCCCGCGAGGCGTA
>NZ_JBFAMX010000548.1:0-6895 GCF_040659615.1 Nonomuraea sp. NPDC049784 | reverse complement strand
GGACAGTTTCCCGCCCGCCGTGACCTTGAAGCGGGCGTTTCGGGTGAACCGGATCGCCTGCCGGTGATCTTTGCGGGACCGGAACCGGGGCGCCCAGCTGATGCCGCGCCAGGGCGCGCTGGCGTTGGGGCGAGAGTCCGACTTCCGCGGCCAGGCGCGGCATCGGCTCCCCCCGATCCGCGAGCGTGGCCATCGCTGCCAGCAGGCGGGAGTCGAACCCGCTGGACGGGCGCGCACCAGCGCGGCGGACATCCTCCTCACCGAGGCCACGCAGCTCGGCGGCGGCGGTGATGCCGTCGCCGCAGCGCTCGCGCAGCCAGTCGGCGAACGCGCAGTGCGGCTCGACGAAGAACGTGAGCAGGCGCTCCGCTGCAAGCATCCGATGCCGCGTCATCGGTGGCACGATCAGCGCCGCGGCGTGATGCAGGGTATCGGAAGCGTCCGCCATGGCCACCTCGCCCTGGAGGGCGATGGCGACCTGGAAGGCGGCATGACGATGCAAGGTGCTGTCCGCCGACGGACCGCGATAGAGCGCGTACCCCTCGCGAACGGCGAAGTGCGGCGTCATCTCCTCCCCAGCCCTCACAGCGTCGATGCTGCCAGGCATGAACGGCGCAGGCGAGTTCGGGGCGTCGGCAAGACAGGTACACGCGTTGACGTTTCTTGCGCACGTAAGCGCAGCTATGTGAAGGCCCCTCCAGCCATCAGGCCGAGGCTTGCGGCTACGTGAGTGAGGGCGGCGTGGCGGAGCTGGCGCAGCGTCCAGCCGCCGCGTCGTTCGGAGTTCGGCTTCGTCGACGAGCCCAGGATGCGCCGGCGGGCGGGTGAGGGCCTCGGACAGCTCGGCCGCACGCCGGTAGGACAACCGTCCGCCTCTGTCGCAGCGATCCTTATGATCCTTTAACATCTAGGACTCTAAAGTACTAGGAGCCTAGATAAATGGAGGTGCAGTGATCGAGTTCCATCTGGACGGCAGGTCGGGTGTCTCGCCGTACCTGCAGCTGGTCCATCAGGTCCGGCAGGCGCTGCGGCTGGGTCTGCTGCGTGAGGGTGACCAGCTTCCGACCGTCAAGGACGTGGTGGCGCGGCTGGCGATCAACCCCAACACGGTGCTCAAGGCCTACCGGGAACTCGAGCACGAGGGCCTGGCGGCCGCCCGGCCGGGCGTCGGGACGTTCGTGACCAAGACACTGACCGACGCCTCGCTGGCCGCGCACGGCCCGCTGCGTCAGGACCTACGGCGCTGGCTGGCCAAGGCCCGCCTGGCCGGCCTCGACGACGAAAGCATCGAGGCCCTGTTCATGACCACTTTTCGGACCGCCTCGCAGGAGGACATAGCATGACCGAGCGGAGCGAGCGCATCAGTGAACACATGAGGGCTCCGGAGGAGACCTCATGAGCGCTGTCCTGCAGGCCCAGGGACTGGGCAAGAAGTACGGCAAGCGCTGGGCGCTGACAGACTGCACCATCGACATCCCCGCCGGGCACGTCGTCGGACTGGTCGGCCCCAACGGGGCCGGCAAGACCACGCTGCTGAAACTGGCCTGCGGCCAGCTGCAACCGACCTCGGGCACCATCACCGTGCTCGGCGGCCACCCCGCCGGCGGCCCGGCACAGCTGGCCAAGGTCGGCTTCGTCGCCCAGGACACCCCCGTCTACGCCGGGCTCAGCATCGCCGACCACCTGCGGTTAGGAGCACGGCTCAACCCCGGCTGGGACGCCGCGCTCGCACGAGAACGCATCCAGCAGCTCGGCCTCGACCCCGCCCACCGGGCGGGAAAACTGTCCGGCGGCCAGCGCGCCCAGCTCGCCCTCACCCTGGGCCTGGCCAAGCGGCCCGAGCTGCTGATCCTGGACGAGCCCGTGGCCTCACTCGACCCGCTCGCCCGACGCGAGTTCCTGCAGGTCCTGATGGAGGCCACCGTCGAGCACGAGTTCAGCGTCGTGCTCTCCTCCCACCTGGTCTCCGACCTGGAACGGGTCTGCGACTACCTGATCGTCCTCGTCGACTCGCGCGTCGAGGTGGCCGGAGAGGTCGACAAGCTCCTGGCCACCCATCACCGCCTCACCGGCCCACGCCGCGACCCCGATCGCCTCCCTGCCGACCAGCACGTCGTCTCCGCGCGCCACACCGACCGGCAGAGCACCATCGTCGTCCGCACCGACGCCCCGATCCACGACCCCGCCTGGACGGTCACCCAGCTCAGCCTCGAAGACCTCGTCCTGGCCTACATGGAAAGGCGCACCGCCGAGAACCGGCGAGTCGCCCTGGAGGTGCAGCGATGATCTGGCTGACCTGGCGCCAACTCCGCGGCTCGGCCGCGATGATGGCCGCCCTGCTCGTCGTCCTCGCCACCGCCCTGGCCTTGACCGGCCCGGGCCTGGCCTCCGGCTACTCCGCCGGGATCGCCGCCTGTACCCAGGACGACACCTGCGGCCGCTTCTACGACCGCTTCTTCGGCCAGTACGACCTGCCCTTCATGGCCGTCAGCCTCGTCGTGCTGCTCCTGCCCGCTCTCGTCGGGCTCTTCTGGGGAGCACCGTTGATCACCCGCGAGCTGGAGGCGGGCACGCACCTGCTGGTGTGGAACCAGAGCATCACCCGCAGCCGCTGGCTGACGGTCAAACTCGGACTCACCGGCCTGACCGCCGTGGCCGCCGCCGGCCTGTGCGGCCTCGCGGTGACCTGGTGGTCCGCACCCCTGGACAAGTCGGCCCCGGAGGACTTGGCCCTGATGGCTCCCCTGGTGTTCGGCGCGCGCGGCATCGCCCCGATGGGGTATGCGGCCTTCGCCTTCGTCCTGGGCGTGACCGTGGGCATGCTGGTGCGCCGCACACTGCCCGCCATGGCCCTCACCCTGGCTGTCTTCGCCGCGATCCAGCTCGCCATGCCGCTGCTGGTCCGGCCCCACCTGATGCCCCCGGTCACCTCGACCTTCGAGATCAGCGATGCGAACATGCAGGGGATCTCCATGTCACGGGACGGAGGTGGATCTCCGCGGATTTTCCTGAAGTCGGCCGTTCCCGGCCACGCGGGTGCCTGGGTCCTGTCCAACGACCTGGTCGATCCGTCCGGACGCACGATCGGCGGCGACGACGGAGGCGCCGTCCAGGTCTCCACGACGTCAGGGCCCTGCTCACCGCAGGGAGCAGGACCGCGCGCGTGCCCGGCTGAGATCAGCAGGCTCGGCTACCGGCAGAAGGCGACCTACCAGCCCCTCGACCGCTTCTGGCCTTTCCAGTGGATCGAGACCGGGATCTACGCCCTGCTCACCCTCGGACTCACGTGGTTCTCCTTCTGGTGGATCCGCAGGCGCCTGTCATGACCATGATCAGGACCGCGACAGCCGGGCTCGCCCTCCTCCTGGCGGCGGCCTGCACGGCACCGGCGCCGCCGCGCAGCCTGGCGAGCACGGCAGCCAGTACGGCCTGCTCTCCGCCCCAAGGACCGCCCGGCGCGGAGACGGCCACCACGATCGACGTCATCGAGCAGGCGTACTTCTGCATCCTCGGCAACTACTACAGCGGCGCCACGCTGGACAACCGCTCGCTGCTGAGCGCCGGATTCGTCGCCCTGACGCAGGAGCTCAACCGCAACGGGCGCGACGTACCCGAGGCCACCATGCCGGCGCTGACCGGTGACCGGAAAACCGACTGGACCGCTTTCAAGACCGTCTATAAGAAGACCACCGATCAGGTCCCCGACCTCCGCGACAAGCTGGCCATCGCCACCCTCGAGGCCATCGTGGCCGGCCTCGGCGACAACCACGCCCGCTGGGCGCACGACGTCAAGAGGCCGCCCGACTACTATGACGGCGACGGCTACGGCCTGGGTCTCCAGGCGAACGTCAACGGCCCGCAGACGGACGGCAACCCCGGCGCCGCGCTCCCCCCGCTGTTCGTCACCACCGTGCAGGGCGGCGCGGCGCAGGCCGCCGGACTGCGCCCAGGCGACATCATCGAATCGGTCAACGGATCGGCGCCCTTCATCGACGGGAAGGCCACCCCCGCGATCGCCGCCCTCTACCCGCAATACCCCCAAGCCCGCCCGGTCCAGTTGCGGCTCCTGCGGCAGAACACCGGCCGCCGCTGGACCGTGACGCTCAAGCCCGGCCTCTACCAGCGAGACCTGGCCGCCCTGCAAGTGGTGCAGTCCAAGCTGCTGGACGACGACATCGCCTACGTACGGATGCGCGGGTTCGCCTCCGACTCCGCGAACAGGGTTTTCAAGGCGATCTCCAGGCTGCGCACCGGCCGTACCCTCACCGGTGTCGTGCTGGACCTGCGCGGCAACGGCGGCGGCAGCCCCACGGAAGCCATCCGGCTGCTGAGCGCGTTCGTCCACGGCAAGGTCACCGCCCACGTGTGCACTGTGAACGGCAAGTGCGAATCCTTGCGGACCGACGACACTGTCGAGCTGCTCAACCTGCCGCTGACGGTGCTCACCGACCGCAGCTGCGCCTCTGCCTGCGAGCATTTCAGCTCCGCGGTCAAGGACCTGCGCATCGGCCAGCTGGTCGGCACCAGAACCGCCGGCGTCATCTCCGGCCCGGCGCAGCCGTACCTGCTGAGCAACAACACCACGCTGAGCTTCCCCACCAGGCACCACCTGGGGCCCAATCGCGAGGTGATCGACCGGATCGGCGTGCCGCCCGACCACCACGTGCCCCTGACGCCGAAAGACGCGGCCGCCGGACGCGACCCCGCCCTGGCCAAGGCCCTGACCTTGCTGCACAAGTGAATGGACCTCCCCATGAGACAGATCCTGGCAGTCGCCGCGGGACTGGTCGTTCTCGCCGCGTCCGCCTGCTCCGCACCCACGCCGCCCAGGTCCGCCGCCGGCCCGTCGGCCACGCCGACCGGCCCCGCCACCCTGCCCACCCCGACCGGCGCCCACCCGGTCGGCACCACCGCCCTGTATCTGAAAGACGCCTCCCGCCCCGATCCCTGGAACCTCGACGTCGACGCCAGGGAGCTCAAGGTCACCCTGTGGTATCCGACCAAGCAGCGGGACAGGCAGCGGGCGCCGTACATGACGCCGAAGGAATCGGAGCTCACTCTGAAGGGCTTGAGGATCACGGGCGTGCCGTACGACACGCTGAGCAAGACGCGAACGAACGCCATCAAAGACGCCGAACCGGCGGGGCGGAAGCTGCCGCTGGTGGTGCTCTCCCCCGGCTTCACCAAACCGATGAGCACACTCACGTCCCTGGCCGAGGAACTGGCCAGCCGAGGGTACGTCGTGGCCGGGATCGACCACACCTACGAGAGCTACGCCACGACCTTCCCCGGCGGGCGGGTCGCCGAATGCCTCGCCTGCGACAGCGACACCGATCCCGGCTTCGGCACGGGGGTGGTCCGGGACCGGGCGGCCGACGTCTCCTTCGTGCTCGACCAGCTGACATCGAAGTGGGACGGTTCTGACCTGATCGACCGCTCCAGAATCGCGATGGTGGGCCAGTCGATCGGCGGGGCCGGCGCCATGGCGACCATGCTCGAAGACCCCCGAGTGCGCGCCGGGATCGACATGGACGGCACCACCTACGCCCGGATCCCCAAGAGCGGGTTCTCCCGGCCGTTCATGTTCATGGGCTCGCCGCCGCACACCCCCGGCGGCCGCGACAATTCGTGGGACCGGGACTGGAAGCTGCTGACCGGGTGGAAGCGCTGGATCGTGCTGTCGGGCGCGGAACACCAGTCCTTCACCGACGGCCCGCTGCTGGGGGGCGTCCTCGGCATCAAGCCCCTCCCCGGCGTCCTGCCGGCGGCGCGCGCCGCCGAGCTCACCCGCACGTACGTGGCAGCCTTCCTCGACCAGCACCTGAAGTCGCAGCGGCAGCCCCTTCTGGACAAGCCGTCCTCGCGCTACCCGGAGGTCAAGTTCTGTCCTGCGACTTGCGGTCAATCCTGAGCCATGCACCTCAGGTGCTGGGTTTGATCGATTGGAGGGAGGGAGGAACATGCCCCAGCCCCGCGCCTTTACATTGTAGATTCCGTAGTCAGCCGCGACAGCACCTCCGGCAAATCGCCCTCGTGCACCACCGTCAGCCGCCTCGTCGCCCGCGTCACCGCCACGTACAGGTCCTGGCCCCCCATCGGCGACTGCCCCAGGATGCCCGCCGGATCCACGACCACGACCGCGTCGAACTCCAGGCCCTTGGCCTGCCCGACCGTCAGGGCCACCACCGGCGCGTCGAGATCCCCCTCAGGGAACAGTGCGCGGACCTCCGCGTGGCGGGCGTTCGAGGAGACCACGCCCACCCGGCCCTCGCCGATCAAGGCAAGCTCCTCGCCCACCAGGCCGGGCAGCCCGGACAACGGCGTGCGCACCGCGCGCGGCCGGGCGCCGCCCTCGCGCACCGACTCCGGCGGCTCCTGGTCCGGCGCGAACGCCCGCAAGACGTCCGCGGCCACCGCCATGATCTCCACCGGCGTACGGTAGTTGACCAGCAGCCGCTCCTCGCGCCAGCGCCCCGCCAGGTGCGGGTCCAGCACCTCACCCCACGAGCGCGCACCCGCCGCCGACCCGGTCTGCGCCAGGTCGCCCACCACGGTCAGCGACTTCGCCGGCACCCGCCGCATGATCATCCGCCAGGCCATCGACGACAACTCCTGCGCCTCGTCCACGATCACATGCCCGTACGCCCACGTCCGGTCCACCGCCGCCCGGTCGGCCGTCGTCAGGGCGAGCCCGTCGTCGGCGTGCCGCTCGGCCAGCACGTCGGCCCGATCGAAGATGCCCTCCTCCAGCACCCCGGTCGACTCCAGCACCTCCTGCGCGTACAGCTCCTCCGAAGCCAGCTCCTGCGAAGCCTGCCGGGCCGCCACCCGGCGGGCCGAATCGTCCTCGCCCAGCAACTCGGCCGCCTCGTCCAGCAGCGGCACATCCCCGGCC
>NZ_JBFAMX010000547.1:0-6906 GCF_040659615.1 Nonomuraea sp. NPDC049784 | reverse complement strand
GCCACGCGCTGCTGCTGGCCGCCCGACAGGCTCCCCGCCCGCTGGTAGGCCCGATCCGCCAGCCCCACGCGGTCCAGGTGCTCGAAGGCCTCGGCGCGTACGGCCCTCGGCCAGGTGACGATGCCGTACCGGGGGCCGCGCACGCGGCCGAGGGCGCCGCTGAGGACGTTCTCCATCACGGTCAGCCGCCCGACCAGGTTGAACTGCTGGAATACCACGCCGATGCGGCCGCGCAGCGCCCGCAGCGACGGGCTCTTGGCGGACACCACGTCCACCCCGAGCACCCTGACCTCGCCCGAGTCCGGCCTGGTCAGCCCGTTCAGGTGGCGCAGCAGCGTGGACTTGCCCGACCCGGAGGGGCCCAGCAGGGCGACGATCTCACCCCGGCGCACGGTCAGGTCGATGCCGGCGCAGGCGAGCACATCGTCGAACGATTTGACCAGGCCACGCGTCTCGACGACCGGCTCGTCCGTCATGCTTTCGAGCACTTCTCGTTATGGGTGGCTGCGCACACCTGGCGTACGGGGTCGAAGGTGGCGTCGGTCACGGACTGGAAGCCCCAGATGGACGAGTCGGCCGTCACCCGGCACGAGTCGGCGTCCTTGCAGATGCCGAGCTGCACCATCCGGTCCTTGGTGGCGTCCTTGGTGAAGGTCTGGGTCAGCTTGGCCTTCACGTCGGCGGGCAGCGCGTCGCGCATGGCGACGGGCGACATGGGGATCGGCGCCGACTTCCACACCACCTTGACCTGGCCGGCCTGGAGCTTGCCCTTGTCGATGAGGATGTGGTCGACCATGGCGTTCTCGGCGAACCCGGCGTCACACTTGCCGGAGGCGACCGACAGGACGGAGTTGTCGTGGCCGCCCGCCATGACGGGGTCGACGCCCGTCTTCGGGTCGATGCCCGAGCTCATCAGGCCCTGGCTGGGGAAGAGATAGCCCGAGGTCGAGCCGGGATCGACGAAGCAGACCTTGGCGCCCTTGAAGCCGTTGATGTCGGTGATCTTGCTGGTGGCCGGGACGATGCCGTAGCTCTGGTACGTGGGCTTGCCACCCTTCTCGACCATGGAGGCGATGGGGGTGATCTTGGCGCCGTTGCTCCTGGCGAGCACGTACGACAGCGGCCCGAACTCGGCGAGGTCGATCTTGCCCGACACCATGCCCTCGATGACCGCGTTGTAGTCGGTCGATCGGACGAACTCCACCTTCTTGCCGGTGTTCTTCTCGATCAGCGCGATGATGTCCTTGTACTCGGCCGTGGGGTCGATGTTCTGCTCGGCCGGCACGGCCGCGAAGCGCAGCACGTCGCCACCCGTGCTGCCGCTGGCGGAGGAGCAGCCGGCCGCGAGCACGCCGAGCACGGCCAGGGCGGTCAGGGAACGTTTCACAGTGAGGTCTCCGAGCGTGTGGTGGTAACCGGTCCGGCTCGTCACGCTGCTCGCCGCTGATGAGGCCCAGGTCAGACTCGCCTGACGATGCATGAACCGAGGGGTTAACTCGGAGCGAACCCACCCGCCCGCCACCGCACCGGCGGTGCACGTACACCGCCCGGCCATCCGCGGGCCACCCGGGGCGGCCCATCATGACGCTTAATCCACACGAAGGAGGACATGTAATGCTTTCTCGGGATGAACTCAACGACCTTTTCGAGGGCCTCGCCGGCCTCCCGTATGGCGGCGAGGCCGTCGACCAGCGCACCCACGCCCTCCAGGCCGCCGCGCTCGCCGTGGCCGCCGGAGCGGACGACGAGCTCGTGCTGGCGGCCGCCTTCCACGACGTGGGCCGCGCCCGCCCGGTCGCCGAGCGGCACCGCGGGATGCCGCACGAGCAGGCGGGCGCCGCGTACGCCCGCGACCACCTGACCGCCCGCTCGGCCTGGGCGATCGAGCAGCACGTGGCCGCCAAGCGGTACCTGGTCGCGGTGGACCCGGCCTACCACGGCACGCTGAGCCCGGCGTCGGTGCGCTCGCTGCGCGCCCAGGGCGGGCCGATGTCGCAGGAGGAGGTGGCGGCGTTCACGTCACACCAGTGGTCGGCCGACGCGATCTCGCTCCGTCTGTGGGACGACCTCGCCAAGGACCCAAAGGGACCGGTGCTGCCCATGGACGACCTGATCGCCACGTACGAACGGATCATGGGCGGTTAGGAGGAGCGGGGGCGCCAGTCGCCGCGGTCCTTCGCCCATGAGATCGGCATCGCTCCCGGGATAGTCGTCGGACCGACTACAACGAGAGCATCCGCGCCGTTGGCCCCACCGGCCGGCCCTTCGGGTAGATCAGGTACGTGGGCGGCTACCTCGGGATCAAGCGAGTACGGCGCGGCACAGAACCGTCAGGGTGGTCTCCGTGACGAGCGTGGGGTCCGCGCCCGCGGCGAGCTGGCGTTGCCCCTCGCCCAGGATGCTCCACCCCAGGTGAGCCACCAGTTCCGGATGCGGGCACCCGGCGTCGGACAGGATGACGCGGAGAGGGGCGATCAACGTCTCGTGGAGCTGGTCGAGCCGGTCCTGGCACTCCTGGGGCAGCTCGACGGATGACAGCGCGCGCAGCAGCGCGTAGTCGGGGTGCGTGACGAACGACAGCGTCACCGCCCCGAACGCCCGCACCCGCTCCCGCAGCCCGTCGGCCTGGGAAGAGGCGTCCTCCAGCCGGGTGGCCCAGCGCGGGATCGCGTCCTCGACGAGCTGGGCCAGGATGCCGGCGGTCGAGGAGAAGTAGCGGTAGACGCTGGAGCGGGCCAGCCCCACGCGGGCCCCGACGGCCGCAGGCGTGAGCCCCGCCGGCCCTTCGGCGACCAGGATCTCCATGGCGGCAGTCAGCAGGGCCGCGTGCTGGCTGGCCCGGTGGTCGGCCACCGTGGCCGCGCTGATCCTGGGCACTCACTCCTCCTCGCGTCGCCTCCCCCCAGTATCGGGCAGCAGCAGCGTCGCCCCGACGCCGCCGAACAGCACGATCCCCGCGACGACCGTGACCCGGCGGGTGGCCTCGGCGGAGGCGGCCACCGCCGCTGCGTGCTGTGCCGGGTCCCTGATCGCCGCGACGGCCGCCCCGCCGCTGTCGCGTACGGCGCGACGCAGATCGTGCGAAACGGGCAGGTGGCGGGCCATGGCCTGATCCAGCCCGGTCACCAGGACAGCGCCGAGCACCGCGATGCCGATGGCCGCGCCGAACTGGCGGATCGTGCTCTGGAGCCCGGAGGCCGCCCCCGACTGCCGGGCGGGTACGTCGGCCAGCATGACGTTCGGGAGCTGGGCCGAGGCGAACCCGACGCCGACCCCGTACACGACGAGCCAGGGCACCAGCGTCCACGGGCCGAGCGAGGGTGAGACGGCCAGGCCGATCGCGATAGCGGCGACCGCCTCCAGCCCGAGCCCCAGCCGGACGATGACCCGCGGCGCCAGCGGCAGCTTCGGCACGACGCCGCCCGCCAGGAACGTGCCGCCCGCCAGCGAGGCCACGATCAGCCCGGTCCGGAACGCGGTGAACCCCATGGCCGACTGCAGGAACAGGGGCAGCACCAGGATCATGCCGAACTCGCCGAGCGTGATGATCATCGCGGCCACCCCGCCGTACCGGAAGGAGGGGATGGCGAGCAGGGACAGGTCCAGGATCACCGGGCGGCCGGCCCGCGCTCTGGCCCGCTCGACCAGCACGAACGCGGTGAGCGCGAGCACGGCCACCAGGAAGGCCGCCAGGATCGGGCCGGACCAGCCGTACCGCTGGCCCTCGATCAGCCCGAACACCAGCGACGACGTGCCGATCACCGACAGCAGCACGCCAGGGACGTCCGAGCCGCCCACGTGCGGGTCCTTCGACTCGGGCACCCGCACCGTGCCGAGCAGGACCAGCAGGCCGATCGGCAGGTTCACCCAGAACGCCCAGCGCCACCCGTGGTCGGTCACCAGCCAGCCGCCGAGCAGCGGGCCCAGCGCGGCCATTCCACCGATGATCGACCCCCAGACGGCGAACGCGACGGTCCTGCGTGCGCCCGTGTAGAGGGAGTTGATGATCGCGAGCGTCATCGGCACCACCATGGAGGCGCCGATCCCCTGGACCACCCGCGCGCCGATCAGCATCGCGCCGCTGCCCGCCGCGGCCGCCAGCAGGCTGGCGGCCAGGAACACCACCAGCCCGATCGCGAACATCCCGCGCCTCCCGCGCACGTCACCGGTGCGTCCGAGCGGGATGAGCAGGGCGGCGAACGCCAGCGAGTAGATCGAGTTCACCCATTCGACGTCCGTGGCCGACAACCCGAGGTCGCCCATGATCGCGGGGACGGCCACGTTCACGATCGTCGCGTCGATGATGATCATCGACATGCCGACGCCCAGCACGAACAGAGGGAGCCAGCTCTGCTGCCGGGTCCCGTTACTTAGCAACGCCATGTCGCTAAAGATAGCAACACCGTGTCGCGAAGCAACCGGTTACTGTGGGGATCATGGATTTCATCCGGGTGCGCGCGTCCTCCGACGGCGCGGAGACGATCTCCTATTGGACCGGCGACGTGTACGGCTGGCAGGACGACGGCGGGCCGCACCATCTGTTCGGGTTCGAGGGGCTCAACGTGGCCAGGGCGGTCGAGGCCGACGGCGGCTGGCAGCTGCTGACCAGGGAGGCCGCCCTCTACCTCGACCCGAGGACCAGGGAGGTGCTCGACTCCTGGGACAACCCGTTCACGGAGCGGGCGGTCGAGGTGCAGCACGTCTTCAACGACCCGGTCAACCAGCGGCTCGGCGCCTACCCGGTGCCCACGACCCGCCTGGGCGACCAGGTGGTCTACAACGTGGACATCCGGCTGGCCTACCCCTCGCCCCTGAAGGTCGCCGACTATCCCGAGAACTCGGCGAGCGACACCTACCGGGCGCTGGAGCTGTTCCAGTTCTTCGCCTCCGCCAAGGACCTGGACTCCGGCGTGCCGGACGTGCCGTGCGTGTTCTCGTGGTGCCGGGTGTCGCCGTGGCTGCCGTGGATGGCGATGGGGCAGCGCGGGGGCGGGCTGGTCTACCACTGCAGGGGCGCCAAGGTGGCCGAGGTGCCGGAACGGCTGCGCGAGCGGGTGGGCGAGCGGTTCCTGCACGCCCCCTCCGAATGGTCGGCACCCAACGTGACGAGTTGGACGGCCTTCGCGGATAGGGTCAGGAAGTGAGCACTGACCTGTTCTGCGAGATCATCGCAGGTGAGCGACCGGCGACCATGGTCCACTCCGACGAGGTGGCGGTCTCGTTCCTGGACGCCCGGCCGGTCTTCAAGGGGCATGTGCTGGTGGTGCCCAGGGTCCATGTGGAGACGCTCGCCGACCTGACCGACGTGGGGCCGTTCTTCGAACGGGTGCAGGCCATGGCCAGGGCGGTGGAGGAGGGGCTGCAGGTCGCCGGCACGTTCGTGGCCATGAACAACCGCGTCAGCCAGAGCGTGCCCCACCTGCACGTGCACATCGTGCCGCGCAACCAGAAGGACGGGCTGCGCGGCTTCTTCTGGCCCCGGACGAAGTACGAGTCCGCCGAGGAGGCCGAGTCGTACGCCGAACTGATAGCCAAGGCCCTCTGAGCTAGGCTCGCCCGCGTGGAGTACGTAGTGGGCGTCGCCGTGGTCGCGGTGCTCGTCGGCGTGCCCGCGATCGTGCTCTGGCGGGTCATGCGGGGCCGCCGCGAGCTGGGCACGAGCCCGGCGGAGCGGGCCACCTTCGAGACCCTGCACACCGCCTCGCTGGCCGGGCCGCCGCTGCGGGCCGGGCTGACCGCCGACGGCGCCGAGCGCGCCTCGCGGCACCTGCGCGCGCTGCTCGGCTGCGCCGCGCTCGCCATCACTGACGGCGAGCGCCTGCTCGTGTACGACGGCGCCGGCGACCACCATGCCGACCAGGCGTTCGAGCACGCGGTGGCCACCTTGAAGGACGGCCGCACCCAGGTGCTGACCATCGACTGCGAGCTGCTCGAATGCCCGATCCGCCACGCCGTGGTCGTGCCGCTCACCACCGACGACCGGGTGGTCGGCGCCCTGGCCGCCTACGGGCAGACCGCCTCGGCGGGGCTGGTCAGGGCCGCGCAGGAGGTGGCCGGATGGGTGGACTCCCAGCTGGAACTCGCCGAGCTGGACCGCTCGCGCACGCTGCTCATGGAGGCCGAGGTGCGGGCGCTGCGCGCGCAGATCTCGCCGCACTTCATCTACAACTCGCTCACCACGATCGCCTCCTTCGTCCGCACCGACCCGGAGCGGGCCAGGGAGCTGCTGCTGGAGTTCGCCGACTTCACCCGCTACTCCTTCCGCAGGCACGGCGAGTTCACCACGCTGGCCGAGGAGCTGCGCTCGATCGACCGCTACCTGATCCTGGAGCGGGCCAGGTTCGGTGACCAGCTCCAGGTGACGCTGCGCATCGCGCCCGAGGTGCTGCCGGTCGCGGTGCCGTTCCTGTGCCTGCAGCCGCTGGTCGAGAACGCCGTCAGGCACGGCCTGGAGAGCCGCAACGGCGTCGGCCGCATCACGATCATCGCCGAGGACGCCGGGGCCGAGTGCCGCATCAGCGTCGAGGACGACGGGCTCGGCATGGACCCCGACAGGCTGCGCCGCATCCTCGCAGGTGACATCCCCTCCTCCGGCGGTGTCGGGCTGGCGAACGTGGACGAGCGGCTGCGCCAGGTGTACGGCGACGAGTACGGCCTCGTCGTCGAGACCGCAACGGGAGCGGGCACCAAGGTCAACGTCAGGTTGCCGAAATATCACCCAGGCGTCTCTGCCCGTTGACCTCGATCTTTGTTGTCGGTTTTATCACTGTCTATGACGCAACTACGGGTCCTCGCGGTCGACGACGAACTGCCTGCCCTCGAAGACCTGTCGTACCTGCTGCGTGCCGATCCCCGCATCGGCGAGGTGGCCACCGCCAGGGACGGCGCGGCGGCGTTGCGGCTGCT
>NZ_JBFAMX010000546.1:0-6909 GCF_040659615.1 Nonomuraea sp. NPDC049784 | reverse complement strand
AGACCAACGCCTCCGGAAGCCCCGCCGAACGCCGCGACGACCTCGCGACCTGCGGACCTTCGCCCGTCTGATGCAATTCCTGAGGGTTGACGTAGCGCTCGGCCATCTTCTCGGAGACATGGCCGAGGAACCGGCGGATGTGGGTGAGGGTCGCCCCGGCGCGCAGGAGGCTGGTGGCCAGGGAGTGACGGGCCTGGTGGGGCACCCATCGGCCGATGTCGAGGCCGTCGATCCAGTTCTTGAAGCCCTTGTGGAACCACTTGTAGGACAGGGCGACCTGGCAGTCGCGGTTGCGGAAGATCGTCGGGAACAGCGCCATGGTGACGCGCTCCTCGGGCGTGGGCAGCCGGTTGTTCCGCTCCTGGAACACCTCAAGGGTCTTGCGCTGGCGAGCCTGGAGCATCTGGTGCGTCCGCTCGGGGATACGAACCGCCTCGTCGTAGTTGCCGACCTTGGTCTGGTCGTGCCAGAGCATGGGGACCCCGCCGTAGCGGCCCAGGCAGTCCAGGCGGACCTGAAGAACCTCGCCGCAGCGGCGGCCGGTGACGATGATCGTCTCCCACGCGTCCCGCAGCCCGCGGTCGAGCGGGTCGTGATCCCGCGCAAGGGCCTGCAGGTTGGCCTCGTCGGCCAGCGCCCGGGCGACGCCGTCCGGGAACGGAGGCCGGGACCGCTGGACTACCCTGCCGGCGGCGGGCATCGCGGTGACGAAGCCGCGGTCCAGGCCGAGCCTTTCGGCCTCGCCGGACTCCAGTGCCCCGCGCAGGAGCAGCCGGGTGCGGGTGAAGACGGCCTGCCGGGTGTTGGCGGTCACGATCGACGGCTTCCCATGGACGCCCCTGGCCCCCAGCGAGACCATGCCGTCGAGTTCACGCTGCCGCTGGTCGGCGACGAACTTGTGCATGTGCTCGGCGGTGAGCACCCGGGGGTCGTGGCCTCCGCCGGGGGCGCAGACCTCCAGGAAGGCGCTCAGCTCCAGCGCGGCCCGGCGGGTGTGGTCGAAGGTGCTCCTGGATCGGGGGCAGGACGGGGAGCGCAGGACGCCGGCGAAGTTATCCCAGGCCAGGTCCCGCAGCCACCGCTGGGAGACGCCGGACAGGTCAATGCGGCCGGGACGGTTATTGAGCTTGCGACCGAAGTGCCCAGTGAGGATGTAGCCGGCCTCGCGGGTCTCCTCGGGCGTGGTGTAGAGGGGGTGCAGGCCGTCGGCGATGGAGGCGGCGATGCGGGGAGCCTCCCGGCCGGCCGCCTTGCGCAGGCCAGGATCATCGGTGTCCAGATCGGTGAGGGATCGCAGGCCGCGGGCGCGGCCGTAGTCGGCCAACCGCTGGATCGGGGCAAGCTCCCACTTCCAGTGCTGGCGCCGGGTGTGCCAGCACATGCCCCACTGGATCTCGGCCCGCAGCAGCGGGTGCAGGCCCCGGAGGTTGACCTGGTCAGGGCGCAGCACCACCGCAGTCGCGGCGCACCACCGGCGAAAGGCCGGCTCGCTGGCGTACTCGACGGGGACGGGCCGGCCGGTGCGCTCGAAGCGGTTGCCCCACTGGATGGGCAGGGCAGCGCCGCCCGGGCGGCCCTCGCGCTCGTAGCGGGCATCGTGCCGCGAGCACAGCCCCAGCGGCGAGAACGCCTTGTCCGGGCAGACGTGGACGAGGCAGCTCCCGTGGCCGGGGGACGGCACCTGCCTGGCCAGCCACCGGTCGAAATCGGGGGCGTTGCCGTGCCGGGGCCGGTAGTTATACCAGCGCCACTGGTGATGGTGACACAGCCGAAGCGTCAGATGGGAGGCCGGCCGGTCCGGGCAGATCCGGCACGGCTGCTCCTCGATCCCGTCGCCTGGCCCGAGGTTCCGGGCCGTCTTCAGGAAGTCGGCCCGCGTCCCGCCCTCGTCTCGGTGCCTGCTCCAGAGCGCCTGGTGGGTGCTGCAGAGGTCGCCGTGCCCCATTACGGTCCGCTCGCACCCTGCCAGGCAGTTCCACCGATAGACGGGGTGACCGGCAGGGATCTTGATGATGTCGGGCCGGAACAGCGGGTCGAATGACGGCGCGCTGATCAGCGTGGACAGGATCTCCAGCCGGTCCCGGCCCTCGCGGGCATCGGGCTGCGGCAGCAGCGCGAGGGTCACCTCTCCTCACCCCAGACCTTGCGCAGGGCGGCGTCGAACTCAGGGTCGTGGACATCGACGTGCCCGTAGACCTCATCGACCGTCGCGGCCGACGCCCACCCGCCCGCGTCACGGGCAATCAGCAGGTTCCCGCCGGCCTTGTCCAGGACCGCCGAGGCGAACGTATGCCTGAACGCATGGGGCTTTATGGCCCCAAGCCCGGCCCGCTTCCCGGCCCGGGCCAGCATCCGGCGGGCCGCGACCGGCGCCCACGGCTGCCCCGCGTCCGGCCCGTGCAGTTGGACCAGCAGCATCCCGTGCCCGGTGCCGCAGGGATACTCGGTGGTCATGTACTCGAAGTAGGCGTGCACCATCGCAGGGCTGACCCGCTTGACCAGCCCGCCGGTCACGGTGCCGTGGCTGGTCAGCCAGGGGTGCTTGGTCTTGGCCTCGGCCCCGTTCGGGTTCCCAGGCCGGTGGCACACGTGAAGGTGCGGCGACCGGCACTCCCCGCAGGCAGCGTCCTCCCGCAGGTGCAGGTCCACGAGGTGCAGCCCGCAGAGCTCGCCGACCCGAAGGCCCCCGTCAGCCAGCCAGGTCACGACGAGGCGGTCCCTGGCCGAGCTCACTACCGCGAGCAGGTCGTCACGGGCGCCATCGGGGAGCATCTTCGGGTGCCGGCGGTGCGGGCCCTTCGGCGCGAGCGGGTTCGACGGCATCGACGACTTCACGTGGCCCAGCAGCGCCCGCCGCCGGTCCGCCCGGGTCGGCAGCCTCGTCCGGTCGAGCTTCTCCCCGAGCCCAGCGTTGATCCCCAGGGACGCCTGGTGCAGGTAGAACCCCTTCAGGCAAGCCGCCGCCACCGTCAGTGCCGCCCGGCCATAAGGGCGCATTCCGTCCCGCCACGGCTCGCCCAGCGGCATGTGTACGTCGGCGCCGACGATTCCCATGTACCGCTCCAGGTCCCGCATCTGGACGTCGCCGAAGGCCAGGCACTCCCGCTCCAGCCACCGCAGGTGGTCCACGAGGTAGTACGCGTAGGTCCGCTGCGTGCCGGACCCGTCATAGACCCGCAGGAACCGGTCCGCCTCTTCGTGAACTGTGCCCTCGGGCCACACGATCGTCCACGACCGCCGCCCGCCCCTCCGGTCGAGCCGCTGGACCCGCAGGTCCCCCACGACCACTCGCCGCGTCATCCATCCCCCCGTGCCGACCGCCAGGACATCGGCGACGCCCCGGACCAGGTCGGTAAAGGAGTCTAGGACGCCGATCTCGCAGACTCAGGAGAACGACACGGACACGTCTCGTGGCGGTCGGTAAAGATGGCCACCACGTACTCGGCGAAGAACTCCTCCAAGTCTTCCAGGCTCCAGCGGGCGGCGTGGTCCACCAGCCGGCCCCGGCTGGAGGTGTCGGAACCCTTGTAGCCGGCGACATGCTCGGCGAAATCTTCACGGATCGTGCCGAAGGCGCGTTCGATATTGGCTTTGTCGGTGGGGTTGGCCTTGCGGGCCAAGCCCAGGTTGATGCCCAGATCCAGGCAGGCCTCGCGCAGCGCGTCGGACAGGTTGACCTTGGCGTGGTCGACCAGGATCGTCTCCGGCCAGATCACCGGCCGGGCCGCGGCCAGCTCCAGCCGCTCCTCCAGATCGACTTCGCGGGTGATGGGCAGGCGCAGCATCCGGTAGGCCAGCGCCTGCTTCCAGCCGGGCCGCATCGGCTCCGGGGTGACCGCGTCGTTGAGCAGCATCACCACGTCGACCGCCCGGGTGTCGCCCACCGTCATCCGCCAGGCCAGCAGCGTCCGGGTCGCGACATCGATCGCCAGCACCAGGTGCACCTTGTGGGTGACGTCGCCGATCGGGTCGTAGGCGATCACGTCCAGCGGGGTGGCGTCGACCATCACCACCTGCCCCGGCCGCACCGCCTCATCCGGCCGGTAGGAACGCTGCGGCCGCGCCGCCGCGCTGCGCCGCGACGGCGCCCGGCCGAAGGTGTACTGGCCCGGCAGCAGCACCTCGACATAGCGGGCGATGGTCGAACTCGAGGGCAGCTTCACCACGCCCGGCCCGTGCTCGTGATCCAGCCGATCCTGCAGCCGCCGATAGAACCGGTTCAGGCCGCCGGTGGAGTCCTCCCGTTCCCCGACCCGATGTTGAGCGAGGATCGCATCCAGCACCCGCCGATCGGCGCGGGCCAGCGGATTGCGAACCTCGGGGCCGCGCCCGTCGACCAGCCCTTCGCGCTGCGCGGCGCGATAACGTCGCAGTTTGCGCCACATCGTGGCCGAACTCACTCCCAGCTCAGCCGCCTTGGCCTCTAAACGATCACTCAAGTTCGGCACCAGGACCGGATCGTAAGGCGGGCGTGGCTCCCCCGGTTCCGCCCGTTCCGACTTGCCGCTTCGGTAGCCCTTCCACATCTCGTTCAGATGCGCTTCAAGGTCCCGCACCGCTGCCGCCTTGTCGTCAGACAGAGCGTCCAGCAGCGCCCCGGTATCGACGTCGGGCGAGAGCAGCTCGACGGTACTTTCGCTCACCAGCTGAAAACCAGGCGACGCCACCAGGGCCGCGATGTAGATGGTTGTCCACTCCCCGGTGGCCGACCGTAGGTGAACCTCGCCGCCACCATGACCGACCACCTGGTGGCGTTCGTCGTTGAACCACACCCACGTGCCCATCACCAGTCGCCGACCAACCGCCTCGACGCCTTCGCTCACTGCCGTGCCCCAGCATCACTGTTCACCGCTGCCCGAACCAAGCTGGTGTCCTCCAGCGGGCGGGTCAGGTCCACCGCCAGTTCGCCGGTCCAGCACAGATGCAGCACGACCGCGCGGGCCACCAGCGGTTCGGCGGTGAAGCTGACCAATTGTCCCAGCGGCACCGGCTCGCCGGCCAGAGACAGGAACTGCGCGCGGTAGTCGCTAACTCCCACCATCTCGCGGCGATAGCCCGCCAACGCCAGCACGTTGATTGTGCGCTGCCGCCCGGGCGGCTCACCGACCAGCTCATAGCCCCAGCCCGCCGCCGCGCAGCAGGCCGCGACCCGCTCGGCGGTCGCCTTCACCTTCGCGTCGTTCAACCGGCCGGGGTGGGCTCCGTCTCCCCCGACAGGTCCGTGAGGGCGAGCCCGAACCCGGACGGTGGGTCGATCACCTGATGCGGGACGCCGTCCACGGCAACCAGGCGGGTACGCAGCACCTCGTGCCGCTCGACGATCGCATCCAGCGCGGCACTCAGCGCCGCCACATCGAGCGCCCCGGCCAGACGCAGCGCGAGCGGCGTGTTGAACTCCGACGAGCCCGGCTCGAGCTGATCGAGGAACCACAGCCGCTGCTGGCCGAACGACAGGGGCAGTGGGCCCTGCCGGGTGACCGGCACGATCGGCTCGAGCTCGCCGTGGGCGGCCGCGTCCACGACGCCTGCCAGCTTCCGCACGGTCGGGTGATCGAACAGCTCGGCGAGTGCGAGTTCGATGTGGAACGCGGCGCGGAGCCGGGAGATGACCTGGATGGCGGCGAGCGAGTGGCCGCCCAGCTCGAAGAAGTTGTCGTCGGCCGCGATCCGGTCGAGGCCGAGCACCTGGGCCCAGACTCCGGCCAAGACCTCCTCCGTGGCCGTCCTGGGAGCGGTGAACTCGCCCGGCTCGCCGTGGGGTCCGCTCTCCGGCGCGGGCAGCGCCGCACGGTCGATCTTGCCGTTCGGCATCAGCGGGATGGCCGCCAGCTCCGCGAAGACCGTGGGCACCAGATGGTCGGGCAGCGTCCTGCGTAAGAACGCGCGCAGCTCCCCCGCGGGCGGCGTCCCCGCGCGGAGGTCAGCGGGCACGACGTAGGCCACCAGCCTGCGATCGCCGTCGTCCTGCCGGGCCACCACGATGGCGGCCGACACCTCCGGGTGGGCGCGCAGGGCCCCCTCGACCTCGCCCGGCTCGATGCGGAACCCACGGATCTTGACCTGGTGGTCGAGGCGGCCGAGGTATTCCAGTTCTCCGTCGGCGCGCCACCTGACGCGGTCGCCGGTGCGGTAGAGCCGTGCGCCGGGCAGGCCGAAGGGGTCGGCGACGAAACGCTCGGCTGTCAGTCCGGGACGGTCGTGATAGCCCCTGGCCACGCCGGCGCCGCCGATGAACAGCTCCCCGGGGACGCCGGCCGGGGCGAGGGCCATGTGCTGGTCCAAGACGTACATGCGGGTGTTGGCGACCGGGCGGCCGATGGACACGGCCGTCCCCTCGGCGAGCTCCTGGACAGAGGACCAGATCGTCGTCTCCGTCGGCCCGTAGAGGTTCCACAGGCCGGCCGTGCGGGCCAGGAGCCGGTCGGCGAGAGCAGTGGGCAACGCCTCGCCCCCGCACAGGACCCGCAGGCGGGGCGAACCGGCCCAGCCGTCGTCGAGGAGCATCTGCCACGTGGCGGGCGTCGCCTGCATGACGGTTACGCCGCACCGCTCGATCTCGGCGGCGAGCGCACGCGGCGACCTGGTCGTGTCCTGCGTGGCGACCACGACCCGGGCTCCCCGGGTCAGCGGCAGGAATAGCTCCAGCCCCGCGATGTCGAATCCTGGGGTCGTCACCGCCAGCAGCACGTCGTCGGGGTCCAGTCCCGGGCGCTCCGCCATGGTGGCCAGGAAGTTGGCCAGGCCGGCGTGCGTCACCGACACGCCCTTGGGCCGCCCGGTGGAGCCGGAGGTGTAGATCATGTAGGCGAGTTGCCCGCCGTGCGTGGCCACACGGGGCGCGGTGCCGGGCTGGGCGCGGAGCGCGGCGACGGTCTCGTCCTCGTCCAGCACCACCACCCGCGCGTCGAC
>NZ_JBFAMX010000545.1:0-6912 GCF_040659615.1 Nonomuraea sp. NPDC049784 | reverse complement strand
GGGGCAGCCCCGCGGCTGGCCCGCCACCTCGTGGGTGGGACGACGGCAGACGGGCAGGCCAGGAAGGTGTGCGCCTGAAATGCTTTGCTGAGCCGCGCGGAACGCATCAGTATCCTGCTTGCCATGAGCGATCATCATCCGTACACGGACCGTTTTCTCGGCGACTTCCAGGAGCTGCCCCATGAACGTCCGGACGGTCCTTCCCTACGTGCGGCAGTGCGCGATAAGGGCGAGGAATACGAGGCTCTTCTGGTGAAGTATCTGCAGGCGGGGACGCTATTTGTGGTGTCGGGCTCTGGGGCACACGATGTCTTGATTCCCGAGGCGAAGTACATCGGTCCGTTGGCAATGCTGACGGACGGCCAGTGGTTCTGGTATTCCGACCTGGCCTACTACGTTGAGCGGTACCACGTACAACTGAGTGAGCGTTTCGTCGAACATGTCCGCAATCTGAAAGGCGTGCCATCGACGGTCGATCACGCCGAACTGGTCGCACTGCAGGACAAGATTCTCGGCCCGGAAGATGGTTGATGACACGCTAGGACAACGATTGCTGTCCTTGAGGAGATCATCGGGCCGCCTCCGTCCAATCCGCAGACGTACATCAACGGTTTCCAGGGAGGGCGCTGACCATGGCGGACGTCAGAGTTACATACGATCAGAAGGCGAATGCGGCGTATATCTACTTCGCTGATCCGCAAGCGCGCATGAAGGTGGCACGCATGTATCCCTGCGATCCGGTCGAGGTCGGGGGCATGATCGACCTCGACCTCGACGAGCACGGGCGCCTCATTGGTATCGAGGTGCTGGCGGCCAGTTCCAAGCTGCCCCAGTCCTTGCTCGACGTGGCAGAGCGACTCGACGCAGGGGGCTCCTGAAGGCCCCCCGTTCCGTTCCAGTTCCGCCCGAGGCCGTAAAACGTCAGAAGCCGACAGGAGACGTTGAAGGCTGTATTGCTTGGTCAGGGCACTACCCGACATGATCGGTGCAGGTAGCGAAGTGGCAGGTAAGAGTTCGAGCTCTACTCGGTCGTCGGCCCGGCAGGGTGCGCGACAGGGGCTCATTCGGGGATGTTGATGAGCTCGTCGGGGGTTGCTACCTGATCGGCTGCAGGCGGTTTGATGTCGGTCGCGCGGCCCCACCGCGACAGACGGACGTCCTCGGCGAGTTGCTGGGGGTCGAAGTCGTCTATCCCCGGAACGCCGGGTAGCAAGTAGGAAACATGGCATCGACGGACGAGTTGGTCCTGCCCTATCCAGAGCTTCCAGTCGATGCGGACTCCGGCGTACTTGCCTGTGGGTCGATCTACGCCGATAAGGAGGTCGGGGTCCACCTTGGCGACCTCGCCCAGCGTGATCATTCCCTCGTGCAAGGTGGTGCGGGTGCCGTCATACACGCCGGCCGGGTGCTTGGCCTTGGTGCTGGCGAGCAGGGCCTTGAGCGTTGCGGGGTTGCTCAGCCGCAAATCACCACAAGTCAGGGCGAGGGACTCCTGGGACTTGCCGATCACCCAGCTCTTGCCCTCCTGCAGAAACCGGCGCCAGCCGGTGGACTGCTCGTAGTACCGGTCCGGGAAGACAATAAGACGCTCGGGGTCCTTGCCATTCTTAAGATCGAGGATCTCGCTCGCGATGACCTCACCGTGAGCCAGTTCGTGGACCCCTGACCGCCGAAAAGTCAGCGGCTCTCCATCCCAGGACGTGGAGACCAGGACGTTCGAGAATGTCACGCCGTTGCCGCTCGCGAGCTGGCGGCGCAACGCGGCGACGGGGTTGAGGCGAGCCTCGGCTACGGCCGACGACGGGACGACCATGGCAACGGACGTGATCGTCACGATAAGCGCCCAAAGCCTCATGCGGTCGCCTCCTCGGAACGGGCCAGACGCGTGATCATCGCAGGCGGATATCTCGTCCCGGTATCGACGTGATTGGCTGAGAGCTCATAGGGGAGCCAGATCGGGAGCCACACAGGGTGAACGAGTGCGATCGGATCTGGACTCAATGGATTGGCCCGACCTCACACGCGAACCAACGTGAATCGATCAACACGCTGCAAGTCTGGTTCGAGTCCTATCGCGAGAGCTCGGGCCGCAACCAGAACTCTGACTGATCAACCTCTTCGGCATGAGGATCTTGTTCCGTCTGTGTTCCGCCGGAACACGGAAGGTGCCGGAAGCTGATGACAGCTACCGGCAGGTGATTCCACAGCTCAGAGCCAAGATTGAGGATCCGCCCAAGGTCAGCGAACCGCTCTGAACAGAACCCGGCCTACAGGCCGACTCGTCACCCATCCCTGGTGTCTACCAGCGGAAACAGTCTCCTGATGATCAGGCGGACTGTTCCCGTGTCATCAATTTGCCAACAGAGCCGATCTCGGACGCGCCCAACGCGTCATCGATCGCGCTCCTGGTCACCTCTTCCGACTCGGGGTAGAGGTGGCCGTACGTGTCCATCGTCTCCGTGATCGACGCGTGCCCCATGCGAGCCTGAATGACCTTCGGGGAGACGTTCTTGGCAACCAGCAGCGAGGCGAACGTGTGGCGCAGCCGGGCACCGTCCAGCCGCACCGTGCCAAGGCGGGTCGTGGTGAGGTCGATATCGCCGGAAGCCTCGTTCCAGTACAGGAATCGGATATTGGGGTGCGTGGCGAGCGCGTCGACGATGCCGCGCTCGGCGCCCGACCACTCAACGGTGATACACGCCGGGAGCTTGTCCAACTGCGACCAGTCGACCGGGCCCTCGGCGGGGGCGAGACTGCTGTCGCCCCCACCGAGGTTGAGCACACGCGTCGAGCTTGCGATCTGCCTCGGTCCGGCACCGAAATCCACTTCGACCCCTGGCACGCAACACACCGTACAGGCGGGCCTTTGTCAGCAGAGTCCCGGTTTGGATGGCCCTCGCGTGTTGCCGGACGCCGACGTACTCGGCCAACATCCGCTCATGCCGCGAGTCGCCCCCCGGCAGGACTCTGGATTGATCATGCCAATGATCAACCGAGGCTGCAGTGTCGAGCATCAACCGAAGCAGGACAAACCCTGGCGCATGTGTCTAGTCCCACGAGATGCCTGATCTCTCCGTTCCAGGACACACGCGACAGGTGATCTAGGAAACATGGTCGACCTTACGGGGCCAACGGGGCTTCGACGTTGCGGGCCAGGACGCCAGCGGTGCGGTACACGATGCAGGGACCCTCGTCTAACTCGATGCTCCAGCGTGCCCCGTTTGACGCACATCGTGACGACCTCGCCAGCGAGCGGCGTCAATGGTTAGGCAGTGTTGGATGCGGAGCGGTGGGAACGACGCCAAACATGTCGTTGGTGAGGGCCCATCGGCCATGACCTCGCCACGCACCATTGATGAACAGGAGATCGGGCGAGTAACCCTCGTACCGGAAGCCGTGGCGTTGGACCAGTTTGATGGACGCCTGGTTCTCGGGCCGGATCTGCGCTTCCAGCCGATGCAACCGTAGCTCCTCGAACGCATGGCGCAGCACCAGGCCAAGACCTTCTGACATGTACCCGCGACCCGCATAGGGCACAAAGGCGGCGTACCCCAGCGAGCCGCTCTGGAAGCGTCCACGAATGATGCTGTTGATGTTGACATTGCCTGCGATGGCACCAGTGTCGCCAAGACAGACCAGCAAGCCTTCGGCGGATCGTCCCTCATCGAAGCGATTGATGAACGCCTGGAACGCCTCTGGAGTTGCCGGCAGGTTCAGGTTGACGCTGGCACGGACCCCTTCAAGAAACTCGTCTTGATCGTGACTGGTGATGCGCCGCAAGGCCACGCGAGGAGAACGCCCCAGGTCAACATTAGGCGCCCCTGCAGTTTGCTTGGCCGGTTCAATCTCGCCGTTTTCAATCACGGACGGAACGTTATCGCGCGACGGCGCTTCGGCCGGATGGCAGCCGCCGTCAGAAGGAACCGCCTACCCACACCAGCGAAGGCCACGACACCCACCTGTGCCGGCCAGCACAGCCCGAAACCGCTGCTCGGCAACGGACATATCCACCAGGGCCAATCCCGGCTTCCCGCCTGCCGCCGTCCCAGGGCAAGCCCTAGCAGACTAGCCGCGGGGCCGCCTACGCTCCATCACGGCCCTGACGCCAGGCGCGCGGCCGGGGCAGCCCCGCGGCTGGCCCGCTACCCCTGCGGGTGGGACGACGGCAGACGGGCAGGCCAGGGTGACTCTGGTCGAGTGGTGAGGCACTTCTTCGCAGGGCATTTAAGTTGTTGACTTGTCATTTATTGCTTCATGTTCAAGGTGCGCTCGGGAGAAACTCGCCGAGAGAAAGAACCATGAACCTGACAAGGTGCATCCGAGTGCCAGAAAGATCAGCACGAGAGACAATGCGTATGACCAGTCCATCACCATATTGTGACAGTGTTATAAAAATACTGAAGAAACCCATGAGTAATTGCCCCAAACCGCCTGACGACGAAGAGGCGTCGCTCGGTCATCGGGAGCCGAGTGACGAACTGAGTGACATCAGGGACGCCCACCACAGCACGTAGCAGAATGATCGTGTGACAGAGGTCATCCAGGCCGGGCGCATGCCGGCGACCGCGCGAGCCGCAAGATTCATCATGACCCTTGAGGTGGCCTTTGGCCTCGTGGGACTTGCCATCATGATCGGCGTGGCAGCCACTGCCTTCAGCGCCCCGTTCCTCCTACTGTTCCTCTATGCCAGCTCGATCACGGCGCTCATGGGCTGGTTGCTGTCCCGCTGGCCGTCGCGAAGGAAGTTTGTACGTTGGGGCGCCATCGCCGTCGAAGTCGTTGCGGGTGGCGGTTATCTCGCCATGGCCGCGATCGATGGTGATCTCAGTTGGATCAAGCTGCTCGCCCCGAGCACACTCCTCCCGTTGGCGGTCGTCATCACGCTGCTCACACCCTCGGCAGCACATTGGTTCGACCGCTGACAGGACTCTATGCCCTGGCCAGTCGGACGCAGTCGAGCCCAAGAAGCGCGAATTGCTGAGAGCCCAAAGGGGAGCCAGGTTGGGAGCCACACAGGGTGAACGAGACGCTTGCCCTGTCGCTACTCAGGCGACGCGGCAGCCTCGGAAACTCTCTGCCGCGCGATGCTTGTCCTTGCCAGGAAAGAAGTACCCGCGATGTTGTCCTTCCTGCTTCAGCATCTCGGCAAGACCCTCGCGGACCTGGATCGCAAACAGGAGGCGCGCGAGGTGCTGCAGGAGGCCCTGGCTCTGCGCGTGGCCGAAGGCGATCCCGAACTGATCGGCAGAAGCAATGCGGCCCTACGACTCCTCGACACTTGATGCGCTTGATGATGGGCCAGGCCATCAGGAGCCCTTGGAGGGATTGACCGTGAAGTAGAGGCTCACGTTCAGGTCATCCGGCACTTCCAACAGCTTGCGCACCAGTTCGCCCTTGAATCCCACGACCTGGATCTCGTCGTTGGCCCCGTTGTCCAACTCCCAGCAGTACAGGTGCGTTTCGTCGTACCAGCCCAGCACCCTGTCGCAGTCAGAGGTGAACTTTTGGAGCCGCTTGCCGGTGGCGGTGTCCCAGAGGCAGGTGTCCCCGTCGTGGCCCTGCGGGCAGTCGGTCACGAACATCTTGCCTGAGGGCGAGAACATGTTCCGCTCGCCGGACGACAACGATCCGACACCTGGCGCGTCGCGTGTGGGCTTGCCGGAGGTGTCGAAGAAGCGCAGGCCCTGGTCCTTGCCGTAGAAAGAGACCACGCCTTCCTGGTCGCCGTCCCAGCCGAAGTCCGAGGCACGTATCGAGTTGTCGGCCACGTCGACCACGCTGACCTTGGCCTGGGCCACGTCGACGATGGCGAAGCCCAAAGAGAGCCAGTCCTCTTTGCCCCGCTTGTCCTTGATCTGCTTGTCGATGTTGAGCAGAACCCTCGAGCCGTCGTCCGACCAGGAGCGGATTGTGCTGATCAGTGGGTCGCGTACCGTCTTGATCCGAAAACTGGACCCCGCCTGTCTGTCGTTGATCAGGATGGAGTCGTAGCCGTCCGAGGTGTACTCCTTCTGCCGTCCCGCGACATAGCGGCCGTCGGGGGAGACCATCGTGTCGAAGTTGCCGGCGTACTTGTCGAACGTGCCCCGCGGCGATTGCCTGGCGTAATCGACGTCGCCGTCGTCATTCTTGTCGTAGACCTCGTACGCGGTCAGCGTGATCGGGTCGGACGGAAGCTCGTAGAGCGTGATCGAGCCCCCGGGGAGCCTCTTCTTGTCAGGGGTGGCCGGAGCCGTGGTATTCGGCGCCTGACTCGTGGGTCCTGGGAGGGCGGGGTTGCTCGGGGCGTTCTGTAGCGCCACGGCCACCGGCACTCCGGCCAGCGCGAGGATCACGGCCGCCGCGGCGATGACGATCGGCCTGCTGCCCTTCTTCCGCGGCTTCCGTGGTTCCTCCCGTTCCTGCGGCTTCGCGTCCGTGACGGCACCCGTGGCGGCTGCCTCGCTTCCCGCCTGGAGGACGCGTGAGCTGGGCACCGGATGCGCCAGCAGCCGCATGATCACCTGCTCGGCCGTCGGCCGCTGCGCCGGATTCTTGGCGAGGCACTGCTGCACCACGTCGCGGAGCGGCCCGTCGAGCGAGCCCAGCTCGGGCGCGTTCCTGAGCACCCGGCCCATCACGGCGAGCGTCCCCTCGTTCCCGAACGGCGCTCGCCCGCACGACGCGAAGACGATCGTGCCGGCCCAGGAGAACATGTCGGCCGCAGGCCCGATCGCATGCCCCAGGATCTGCTCGGGAGACATGTACGCGGGCGTGCCGATCTGCGTGCTGCTGGTCATCGTGGCCGGACCGAGCTCGCGCGCGATGCCGAAGTCGATCACGCGCGGCCCGTCGGCGGCGATGATGACGTTGCCCGGCTTGAAATCCCGGTGCACGACGTTGGCCGCGTGGATCGCGGCCAGCGCGGTGGCG
>NZ_JBFAMX010000544.1:0-6951 GCF_040659615.1 Nonomuraea sp. NPDC049784 | reverse complement strand
AAGGAATACAGCGCTCACGTCCGCCAGTACCTGTGGGGCGGGCATTTCTGGTCCGGCTCCTACTTCGCCGCAAGCGTGGGCGGCGCACCGCTCACAGTCCTCAAGCAGTACATCGAACAGCAGAAACGACCCGTGTGAGCTGACCTGCTCACCGACGCGGAAGGCTAGAGCACGCTCGCACCCTACCAGGCACTCCCGCGTGAGCCTTCACCCCCGGCGTGAACGCCGGAGCACTGGCCCACAGTTCGGTAGAGTGCACGTGTCGCGTGAACCACGCCATCACGGGGTAGCGCGAAGTCATCGGAGGTGGTGCCGATGAAGGCGCTGCCCTCTCGCTCGGGCGCTGTACTTCAGGTCTCCCAATGCGAGGACCTTCGTCGGGCTCATCCAGCCCTGCGAGGGCTTGTGAAGCGCCCAGCCGTCGCCGAGGGCGACTGCGGCGTGTTGCACGGCTCCATCGGCACTCCGCCAAACCAGGACGGTCCCCGGCTCGTCGTCGTGTCCTCCCTTCGCGGTGTGCTGTGCGAGCCAGTCTTCGAACGGCTCGCGGAGCATCCACACGTCCTCCGCGCCCCCGACACCGCACGCCGCCATCACCGTGCCAAAGCAGTTCGGGCCGCTCTGGCTGGGGACGGTCCCGGCAAGGCGACGCGCCCCCGGAAGCGTGGAGGCGATGGCACTCCACGTAGCAGGGGCAACGTCACCATGTTGGCTGGGGCGGCGTCCCTTCTCGACGTACTTGACGACTGTCTCGACCTCACGTCCGGCGATCGAGGTGGGCCAACGGTGCGGCGCGGGTTGGCTTCGCCTGACCGAGGCCAGCAGTCGACGCGCGTCCGCCTCCGACACCCACACGAGCGCTGACGAACCCAAGTCGTAGAGGCAGAAGGTGTCCCTGACTTCGGGCGTGAGCCGGCTCCGGTCATCATCGAGATTGAGTGAGTGTGCGAGATCCAGCGGGATCACTAACGGCTGCACCTGCGGCGCGAACCACCCGAGCCACCGGTCAAGCAGGTCGCCGGACACCTCGATACCCAACACGAGCATGACGTCATCCTGAACTCCGGCCAGGACACGAGCGGCCAAGAAACGATCGGCTGCCCGGACGCGGGTGTCTGACATGTCGTTGAAACCGCCAGTCTGTTCCACCAGCCAATGTCGTGTCCACCCGCTTGTACCGCGACAGCTCGCGGTCCGGCTGCACGACCCAAGCCGCAGCCGAAGTGGGATGAGCGACACACGCCTGCGCCCCCCAGAGGTACGGCAGGTTAGAAGTCCTGCCGTACCATCCGGAGACTCAGACCTCGAGCACCACAGGGATGATCATGGGTCGGCGGCGGTAAGTGTCGCTTACCCAGCGCCCCACGGTGCGGCGGACCACCCGGCGGATCTCCTGCATGTCGACCACCCCGTCCGCGGCCTTCTCCTCGAGGGCACGCTGGATCTGCGGGATGAACTCCTCGAACTGGAGGGGATCGATGCCGGAGCCACGCGCATGGATCTCGGGGCCCGCGGTGAGCTTGCCCGTGTTGGAGTCGACCACGACGACCACGGAGATGAACCCCTCGTCGCCGAGGATCCTACGGTCCTTCAACGAGGTGTCGGTGATCTCCCCGACGGACGAGCCGTCGACGTAGACGTAGCCGGCGTGAACCGCACCGACGATCTTCGCCCGGCCGTCGACCAGGTCCACCACGACCCCGTCCTCGGCGATCACGATGTGGTCCTCAGGCACACCGGTGAGAGCGGCCAGCTTGGCGTGTGCGCGCAGATGGCGCCATTCGCCGTGTACGGGCATGAAGTTCGACGGGCGTGTCAGGTTCAGCACGTACAGGAGCTCGCCGGCGGCCGCGTGGCCGGAGACGTGCACCTTGGCGTTGCCCTTGTGCACGACGCGGGCGCCCCACCTGGTCAGCCCGTTGATCACCTTGTTGACCGCGGTCTCGTTCCCTGGCACCAGCGACGAGGCCAGGAGCACGGTGTCGCCTTCGGCGATGCGGATCGGATGATCACGGTTGGCCATCCTGGAGAGCGCCGCCATGGGCTCGCCCTGGGAGCCGGTGCAGACCAGCACCACGTCCTCCGGAGGCCACTGCTCGATGTCGCGCGAGTCGACGATCAACTCCGGCGGCACCTTGAGATACCCGAGGTCGCGGGCCACGCCCATGTTGCGCACCATCGAACGGCCGACCAGGGCGACCTTGCGACTGTGCTTGGCGGCGGCGTCCATCACCTGCTGGATGCGGTGCACGTGTGAGGCGAAGCTCGCCACGATGACCCGCTGCTCGGAAGTGCGGATCACCTCATCGATGACCGGCCCGATCTCGCGCTCGCTGGTGACGAATCCCGGCACCTCGGCGTTGGTCGAGTCGGACATCAGCAGGTCGACGCCCTCGGTGCCGAGCCTGGCGAAGCCGCCGAGGTCGGTGAGACGGCCGTCGCTCGGCAGCTGGTCCATACGGAAGTCGCCGGTGTGCAGGACTATGCCCGCAGGCGTCCTGATGGCGACGGCCAGCGCGTCGGGGATCGAGTGATTGACCGCGAGGAACTCGCAGTCGAACGGCCCGAAGGTGTGCCGTTCGCCCTCGATGACCTCGAGCTTGGCCGGCTGGATCCTGTGCTCGGTGAGCTTGGCCTCGATCAGCGCAAGCGTGAGCCTGGATCCGATGAGCGGAATATCGCGCCGCTCGCGCAGCAGGTACGGCACCGCCCCGATGTGGTCTTCGTGGGCGTGCGTGAGCACCACGGCTTCGACGTCGTCGAGCCGGTCTCTGATGTATTCGAAGTCGGGCAGGATGAGGTCGACACCCGGCTGATCGGGCTCGGGGAAGAGTACCCCGCAGTCGACGATCAGCAGGCGGCCGTCGTATTCGAAGACGGCCATGTTCCTGCCGATCTCCCCCAACCCGCCGAGCGCGACGATGCGCAACCCGCCCTCGGGCAGTGTCGGCGGGGGGCCAAGCTCAGGATGCGGATGGCTCATACCTGGCCCCCATGGTCAGATCGTGTTCTCAAAACTCCCGGTTCCTCCCCGTTCCTATGCGTCTGTCAACTTCACCCCGCCGGCTACCAGGCAAGCACGCAGCTCGGCGATTTGCTTCTCTGTCGCGTCCACGAGCGGCAGTCGTACCGACCCCACTGGGACACCCACCATGCTCAGTGCCGCCTTCGCCATGATCGCGCCTCCCGCGCGCAGCATGATCCCGTCCACCACGGGGGCCACCTGGCCGTGGATGGCCAGGGCCTCGGCGACGTCGCCGTTCTTGTGCAGGTGGATCATGCGCGCCAGCTCGGCGCCCACCACATGTCCGACGACGCTGACGAACCCGGCCGCACCGAGGGAGAGCCAGGCCAGGTTGAGCAGGTCGTCGCCGGAGTAAAAGACGAGATCGGTCGCGACCATCACCTGGCTGGCGGCGAACAAGTCGCCCTTCGCGTCCTTTACAGCCACGATGCGTTCGTGCTGCGCCAGCCGGATCAGGGTCTCAGTCTTAATCGGCACGCCACTGCGCCCTGGAATGTCGTACAGCATCACCGGAAGGCCGGTCGCGTCGGCGACGGCGGTGAAGTGCTGATACAGCCCCTCTTGCGGAGGCTTGTTGTAGTAAGGCGTCACCACCAACAGGCCGTGCGCGCCGGCACGTGCCGCCTGCTTCGCGAGCTCGACACTGTGGCGGGTGTCGTTGGTGCCCGCCCCTGCCACCACGGTCGCGCGGTCGCCGACCGCATCGAGGACGGTGCTGACGATGCGCTGCTTTTCCTCATCCGTGGTGGTAGGCGACTCACCGGTCGTCCCGTTGACGATCAAGCCGTCGTTCTGCTGTTCGTCCACCAGATACGTGGCAAGACGTCGCACAGCCACATAATCAACCTCGCCGTCGGGGGTGAACGGCGTGACCATCGCGGTCAGCATGCGACCGAAGGGTGCGTCTGTGGTTCCAGTTGGCGATGCCATAGTGCGAACGCTACCTGGATTCAGAAATTCCTTGGACGCCGCCACCCCGCTTCGCCTGCCTTGAGGCGCCTTTTGCCCCGCTTCGCGGGCATCCCGGAGGCTTCCCTCAAGACGACATCCCCCTCACCTAGGCCCTCCGGCTGCCGCGAGGCATTTCGTACGGATCAAGCCTATGCCCGGCGGAGTTCCACCCAAAAGAGCCGCTCGTACCACAGTGCCCGACAAACCACAGCGCACGCAACGCCTGGCTACCACCGCCAGAACCCCAGCGGACAGCGGAAGCGGCCCACCCGCAATCACGGCACCGGGCAGGCCGACGTGGGCGCTGCTTCTGATCATCGCTGCTCCGTGCCGTCGCGGGCACCGGACGACAGCGTCGCAACCGGTGCACCTCCGCCGCCGCGCCGTGGACGCCGGATGCAGGCATCGCGGCTGCTGTGCCGGCCGGCCACACCTTGTTCCACGGGTGGGCGCCACAGCCACTACGCTCGGCAGGCTTTGACGGGCGCGCCCGCTACGCACACAAGATCCCGCCATGCTTTGCGGACTCTTCTGGGAAGTCCCTACTTCGGCAGTTCGATCTGGTACCGGATGAAGCCTCGGTTTTCGGCCACTTTGTCGTACAAGCTGCGTGCCGTGGTGTTGGACTCGTGCGTGTTCCAGTAGACGCGTGAGCAGCCGCATTCACGGGCCCAATCCCTCTCTGTCAGACTCTCGTGAGACATGGGGACGAAGTAGTCTTCTGTGACTCAAGCAGGGCGAGAACAGGATCTTTCAGACAGTGACCTTGACCGTGGCCGACCTTCGCGGGGATCTCACCGATGATGGTGAGGTGGGCAAGGATGACAGACCTCGATCGGATCGGCCGAAGCGGCGCTCGTTCACGCCGGAGTACAAGCTGGCGATGGTCGAGGCCTACGACGCGGCGACCGAGCCGGGCGCCAAGGGCGCGTTGCTGCGCCGCGAGGGGCTGTATCACTCCCACATCATCGAGTGGCGCAAGGCCCGCGACGCGGGAGCGTTGAACGCGTTGGCGGCCAAGCCGTCCGGCCCGAAGACGCGCAAGAGCGAGGCGGAGAAGGAGAACGAGCGGCTGCGGGCGCGGGCGGAGAAGGCCGAACGCGAGTTGGCCAAGACCAAGGCAGCGCTGGACATCATGGGAAAGGCGCACGCGCTCTTGGAACTGCTCTCCGAGAGCGCGGACAACGACGCGCCGCCCAGGAAGTGATCGACGAGGCGTTCACCGCACTGGAGCCCGTGCTTGGCGTGACCGCAGCGTGCGCGTTGTCGGGCAAGTCGCGGGCCACCGTGCACCGCCACCGCCACCCCGCGCCGGTGGTGCTCGGGCCGCGCCCGGCGCCGGCGCCGCATCCGGCGGCGCTGAGCGAGCAGGAGCGGGCGAAGGTGCTGGCCGTCTTACGCTCGGCCCGGTTCGTCGACAAGGCACCGGCGCAGGTGTGGGCCACGCTGCTGGACGAGGGCGTTTACCTGTGTTCGATCTCCACGATGTATCGGCTGCTGCGCGGGTGCGGTGAGGTGCGCGAGCGCCGGCGGCAGGCGACTCATGCGGCCCGGGTGCGGCCCGAGCTGGTCGCCCGAGCTCCGTCGGAGGTGTTCACCTGGGATATCACCAAGCTGAAGACAGCGGTCAAGGGCGTCTACTACGACCTCTACGTCATGATCGACATCTATTCGCGCTACGTCGTGCACTGGGAGGTCCACGCCCGCGAGAACGCCGAGCTGGCCGAACAGTTCATCGCCGCGGCCATCCGCGCCAACGGCGGCCAGGCGCCCGCGCACGTTCACGCCGATCGGGGCACCTCGATGACCTCCAAGCCGGTCGCGGCGCTGCTCGCCGACTTGAACATCACGCAAAGCCACAGCCGGCCGCGGGTGTCCAACGACAATCCGTACTCCGAGGCGCAGTTCCGGACGCTGAAGTACTGCCCGGCCTTCCCCGAGCGCTTCGGCTCTATCGCCCACGCCCGCGCCTTCTGCACCGAGTTCTTCGCCTACTACAACCACGAGCATCGGCATTCGGGCATAGGCCTGCACACCCCGGCCTCGGTCCATCTGGGCACTGCCGGCCAGATCCGGGCTGAGCGCGCCCGGACGCTCCAGGCCGCCTACACCGCCAACCCCGGCCGGTTCCGCCGCAAGCCCACTCCGCCCAGCCTTCCCACAGCCGTCTGGATCAACGAACCTGCCAAGGAGGAAACCAGCTCCGATACAGAACAAGTCGCCTGAAACGTCTCAAACGGTTTGACAGTTACCGCAATCGGTCACGGCCTCGATCAATGCGCGGGCCACGCCTCTGCCTCGAGCCTCTGGAGCGGTGAACAGGTCCTGGAGGTAGCACACGTCGGTGTCGGGGGCGGAGGTGTTCGCGTGGGTGAAGAAATGGGTGATGCCGACGAGTTTGCCGTCCAACCTCGCGCCGAAGGCGTGCACGCGGGTGTCCGCTTGGAACTCGTGCCATGCGCGGTCGTACATCTCGTCCGGCTCGACTCGCTGGTAGAAGTCGATGTACGCGCGGAACAAGCCCTCCCACGTGTCCCGGTCGGACGGAAGGAGCTTGCCGATGTCGATCATGAAATTTCCTCTTGCTCGTGCAATCTGAAGGTGTGCAGGTCGGGTGTGGTGTGGCTCGGAGGTTCAGGGAGGTTCGAGGCCACAACATAGGAGAAAGTGGCTCTCCGAGGTACGGCCACTCCGCGGCCGTATCAGGGGACCACTGGTGCGGCCTCTGTTGCCGGGCTCTGGTCGTCCTTGCGAGACTTCCGCGCTGCCGGGCTCCAGTGGGCACGCGCGACGTCCGTCGCCAAGCTCAGCTCAGCTCAGCAACCTCAGCCAGCGGCACTCCCAGCCAGGCATCGGCACCACGACCCGACAGCGAGCCCGAGCAGACAACGAGCCCGAGCGGATAGGAGGCCGAGGGGATAGAAGGCCGAGCCGTCAGCGAGCTCGAGCGCGCAGCGGACCCGAGCGGACAGCGG
>NZ_JBFAMX010000543.1:0-6980 GCF_040659615.1 Nonomuraea sp. NPDC049784 | reverse complement strand
CACTGCTGTCCTCGCCGCCCCGCACCTTTGGCGCAGGCTGGCTATCCCGCAGCCGCCCCCGGCCTGCGTCATCAACCATCCAGCCTCAAGGAGATGTTCATGTTGGCGCGCGATGTCGAAGCCGCCGCTGACGAGGCAGCACACCAGGTTGTCGAAGAGCTGGAGCAGACTGCCCGCGGCTGGTTCCATGTGGAGTACTCACTCCACAAGCGCGAATTCATCGCCTATTACCTGGGCCACTGTCCTCCGCCCGGCATCATGTGCCGGGCGCCCGTCGCTGACCAGCTCCTCGTGCTGATGGACCGTGTGGCACCGCCGGGCTGGCGGATGCCGGACCTTCCGCTACTGTCCGCTCGATCTGTGAGCCTCACCCAGGCACCTCCTGGGCGCGGCAGGTGATGCGGCATGTACGAGTGGAGGCCATACGTCCCACCCGCGTTTGGGCTGCTGTCCGTGGCTGAGACGTCCTGTTGTGAGGAGTTCCGGCTGTGCCACGAAGCCACGACGTATTTCGTGCTGCGGCTCATCGCGCCACGAACCTTTGAGGAGACCGGCCGGGGCGAGTACGCCCACGCCCTCAGGGTCTGGACGGACCTGTCCGCGGGGCACCTCTGCGAGAAGAAGGTGGCGCCATGATCGCGTCCTGGCGCCGTCTCAGCCCGCTGTTGTCGGACCTCCTCTCGGCCGTGCGGATGAGCGAGCTGGTGAGAAAGGACGGCCTAGACGCGCCCCATTTGCTGTCGCATACACGCTGCTCGCCGAGCATAGCCACCAGCTGGTGGAGATAGCGTCCAGCACCTTCGTGGGGCCAGGCTAAGGCCTCACGCGTTTGCTGTATTTGAAAAGCTGTATGTCGCCGAGGCAACACGCCCTTGGACCCTTCAGAACGCGCCAGTCCAACCGGATCCGATGACCTGGGCGCACCGTAGCTTCCCCGCGAGCGCACGTGCGCTCAGGGAGACCTTGATTCGCTCCGTCCGATCGGCCGGCCATCAACAACAGCGCGGCGGTGGTGAGCGTGGATCCCGGCGGCGGTCCGGCTCCGCCCACATCGCTGAATGCCTCCGGCAGCCTATCCAAGCTGCGTGGGCACCTCTGGAACACCCTCGACCTTGGTGCCCAGCCTGCTCACGCATGACCGCCGACCGAATACCAAACACTCGCGGTACACCACCCTCACCAAGGATCACATGATCGTGACTAGCCCCCATGGGCGGGATTACCTGCTCCGCGACCTTATCGAGACGTTGATCATCAACAATGAGCTCTCAGCACGGCCAAGTGACGATTGGCGCTCGCAAGCCCTGCGCGCAGCGCCTCGCGATCACTTTGTCCCCGATCGTGCCTGGGTACCGTCACGCGACCTCAGCGGCGGATACGTCATCGACCACCGTATCGATCCCGACGACTGGCTGCTCGCTGTCTACCGCGACACGCTGCTGGTGACCAAGCGAGGCGACGGGGACATCATCGACACAAGTGTGCCGGCGACCTCAGCGGTGTCCCGGCCTGGTGTGGTTATGCGCTTCCTGGAGCTGCTTCAGCCACAACCTGGCGATCGTGTCCTGGAGGTGGGGACCGCCTCCGGCTGGACGGCAGGGCTGCTCGCCCACCGGGTCGGGGATGGGAACCTGATCACGATCGAGATCGATCCGGAGTTGTCCACGACCGCGAAACAGAATCTAAGCAAGTTGGGTCTCGCGCCGATCGTGGTGACGGGCGATGCCACAATGGGCAGCACCGTCCGAGAGGAGTTCGACCGTATCCATGTCACCTGCGGCGTTCGCAATGTCCCGCAGGGCTGGACCAGTCAGCTGCGGCCGGGAGGCGTGATGGTGCTTCCCTGGATGCCGGCGCACGGTCAGCGAGGCGAGATCCTCAAGCTTCAGGCACCTCTCATAAGCCCTTGGTTGATCGGCCGGTTTTGCGGATCAACCAGCTTCATCATGATGTCAGGGCAGGACGTCGATATCCCGACCTCGGGACGCCGTGCGGACGACGAGTCCTCCTGGACGTCCATGCGTCCCACCCAAGTGATGGAAGCGATGCCCCGGGGCTTTGGCATCTTTCTGACCGCTGTTGCACCCGATCTAGCCATCACCAAGGCGAAGCGCGAGGAACACAACGACCGAGCGGCCTTCGTGATGGAGTTGGCAAGTCTGCGCGATGACAGCTATGCCACCATAGTCGCCGATCCTGCATACGACCGCACCTGCATGACGCAATCCGGTCGAGGCTTGGGAGACATCCTGTTTCAGGCCTACCGACAATGGGTGCGGCTGGGCAAACCGGGTCGCGATCGGTTCGGCCTCTGGATCGGTCCTGACCGTGAGGTGATCTGGCTGGACCGGCCCAGCAACGCAATCGGCGCCCGTAACCGCTAACCACCGGTAGTCGCGAAACCCGATGGGCGAGCGTCTCAAACGACAGACCCAACACCGCGGCCGCCGACCTCGCCGACCAGCCTCAGGTCTTTGTCCCAGGGCTGAAAGCGGTCTCACATAGCGAGAACGCTTTCAGCCCTGGGTCTTTGTCCGGAGCGTGCGGGCAGCGTGCTCATGATGATTGTGAGGGCTTGGCATCACATGGATGAGCGCCGGGCCAGGTTTGGAGCGTGCTCGGCCAAGACCGTCAAAGTCGCCCGCTCCTCTTGGGGTTCGCTCCGGTTCACGGAATGTGCGCTTGATGACGATAGCGCGTCGCGGGTATCGACCTCGTGGGCACTGAAGGCGTCAACTGGCATACGTTCCTTCTGCCTTTTCCGCCGTTCCCCTCGGGCGTAATCGTCTAGTCAGCGCTCCCAAGAGGATAGACCTTATCCTTACGCAAACGCTCAAGGTGCGTGACCGACACATCAGGGATGGTGTCTTCATCGCGTCTCCGGCGGCCAGGAATACCGCACTCACGAAGCTCGGTCTCCACGTCGCCGTAGGCGCACCGTAGAAATCCTCGCGGCCCGCAGGCGTGTACCGCTATCTTTGATGGGACCAGACCATCACTCACGCTTTCAGCGGAGGGCGAAATGGCCAAACAGATCCAGGAGATACTCATAGATGATCTGGATGGCGGCGAGGCTAACGAAACTGTCGCCTTCGCTATCGACGGCTCGTCTTACGAGATTGATCTCAGCGACATGAACGCCAAGAAGCTTAGGGACGCTCTCACACCATTTGTGCAGCATGCACGCCGATCCGCTCCCGCACCTCTCCGTCGGCGCGGGCGCGGAACACAGCGGACGATAAGCCGCGAAAAGAGCTCGGAGATCCGGCAATGGGCCAAGGCTCATGGCCTCCCTGTGAGCGAACGAGGCCGAATTTCCTCCACCGTCGTAGAACAGTATGAGGCAAGCCATCGCTAGCAAACCAGTGCCCGGTCTCTCACGGGGAGACCGACCGTGAGTGCATCGGTCTGCACGCGGGTGCGGGGCTGGCGCACGCGGCTCGTGCTCGACCGTTGCGCGACCGTTGGGATTATCGATGCGGGCTTCCCACCGATAGCTGGCGAATTGGAGGAGATGAGCCAAGACGCGGCAACACGGTTTCCATCGAGGCCGACAAACCATCGTTGTTTCGTACGTTCGCAGCCGGCCCGAACAGCTGGACGCCACATCGGCGTCGTGTCGCTGGGAATGCCCTGCCTATCACTTCCCCGGAGCTGGGCTGCGTGTGTCTATACGCCGTGCCTGTTCTATGAGGGCTGTAACCGTGACTGCGTGCAGCATGGACGGGTACAGCGCCTTGGCGCGTTCTTCAGGCATCCCCCCGGCGAGCGCGGTGTCAAGCAGCGCGAGGCTCAGCCACTTGATGTCCACAGGACGACCATCATCTTGCCTGATCAGCAGACCACTCTCCGGCCGGGTCTGACCCAAGGCCTGCAGCCAGGAAAAGACCATCGTCGGGACCGGGAAGGACGCGACGTCGCCGCGATCGTTTCGAATGGTGATCAGCGCGAGCACGTTGGTGGAGCCATCACGCACGGCATGAAGGTCGTGACTGGTCAGGGTGGCCAACGTGTCCGCGCTGGCTCCAGTGGCTTCGAGTAGGCCGATGGCCACCGCTTCAGTCACGCGACCGTCGGCCGCCAGGCGGGCGGCGCCGCGGCGTAGTAGCAGCCGTTCGTGGCGAGTCACTCGCGGGTGGCCGACGTTCAGATGCTGATCTTCTTGCGGAACACCACCGAACGACCACGCAAAGCGGTAGAAGGACGACAACGCGCGACGCTTCCTCGCCACGGTGGCACTTGCCAATGCCCTACCTGGGACCCGCACACCCACGCTGAGTGTGCCGGCCCGTGCTTGCTCGCAGTACGTGTCCAGGTGCTCTCCGGTGACGGCGAGCAAGCTCAGGCCCGGCTCCGCAACATGCAGCCAGCGCAGAAACGCAGCCAGGACCTGCAGGCATGCCTGTCGCGCGGCCGTGCTGGGCCGCTCCTGCAGCCAATAGGCCACCGTTAACCATGCGAGGGGATCCAAGGCGTCGATGAGATCGACATCGGCGCGGGTCACTTGCCCGCTATCACCCCGGCGATGGCGTGGCCGCAATCCAGCAATGCGGCCAATACTGGGAGACTCTTCCAAGAGTGGCGAAGCCTTGTGCATGGCCGGTTGGGCGGGTCGCGTGCTGGTCGTCAGAGGGGCACTTCCCTTCATCGGCGTACGCGCCCCGTTTCCGGTAGAGGCGTGCGTCATGCTCACCACGACGGTGCGATCATGACGCCGCTGGTGTGCGAAAGCGGTCTGCTGCTGGGGCCGCCAAGTGCCTGTGGGCACACATCAGTGCCGTATGGCCGCGTGCGCGTAGCGAAGCTAGGGCGATCGCGGCGGCCGTCGAGAGGACATGACAGCCGTAGGCGTCAGTGAGGCCAGTCATCATCGTGTCGATCTTCTCATGAATGGAGTGCAGGGCGTTCGATGATCTCTCTGCATTGCAGGCACCGTGATGGTCGTGCGCGGGCAGCGGGTGAGCGGCGCGTAGACGGCTGTCACGATCTTGCCAAGAAGGCGCGGTGTGACGTGAGGCGGCGTCGCTCTGGGTGATGCGAAAAGGTGCTTCCCGCGGTGTGGGCACCGGTCGAAGTCCGGCCACCACGAGTAGGTGTCCGAATCCATCATGACGAATGTGATGAGATCCATTGTCGTCCCTCGGGTTGGAAACCTAAGGCCTCACTTTTGGAATGGCTGGCGTCTCTAGATAGGCCTTGCGCTCCGCCTGCGGCTGGCAGGCGGAGCGCAAGGCTGCTGTCGCGGCCTGACAGGCCGTTACGCGATGTTCGGCGAGGCCGCGCTGCTCGAGGCGGTATCTGGGCGAGTGGTGACGATCACGGGCAGCGACTGGACGGAGTTGGAAAACAGGGAGGGCACGGGGGCGAGGTCGCCGCCGGAGGCAAGGTACATGTCGGGGTAGCGGTTGAACAGGGCGCGCAGCGCCAGGGTGGCTTCCATCCGCGCCAGACCGGCGCCTGGGCAGGCGTGGGGCCCGCTGCCGAAGGCTAAGTGCCGCATATTCGCTCGGGAAGGATTGAAGAGTTGGGCGTCGGCGCCGTACTGATCAGGGTCGCGGCCGAGAAGACTGTAGGGGGCCAGGATGGCATCTCCGGCGGGAATGGTGACGCCCGCGACCGTGATGTCGGTGAGGGGGTAGCGGGCCATGAAGTTGCCGATCGGGGCGTCGTAGCGCAGTGTCTCTTCGACGACGGCGGCCCACGCGTCGTCCGGGTCGTCGGCAGCACGGCGGCGTACGGTGATGAGCTGGTCGGGATGGGTGAGCAGGGCTCGGATGGCGTTGAGTAGCAGGCTCACGGTGGTCTCGTGCCCGGCGGCGATCATGACCCATAGGGTTCCGGCGAGTTCCTCATCGGTGAGGGCTTCGGGGTCGTTCTGTCGAAGGGCGATCAGGTCGCTGGTCAGGTCGGGGCCGGGCCTGTCTTGGCGCAGCTGGATGATTTCGCCGAGAACTTGGTCGATGTCGGCTTGCGTCTGGACGACCTCCTCGGCGGATGTGGTGGAGCGGAAGATGGATTCAACCAGCCGGCGCAGCTGAGGTCGTTTGGCTGCCGGGACGCCGACGAGTTCGCAGATGACTGCCATGGGGATGGGGTAGGCGAAATGCTGGCGTAGGTCGACGACACCGTCAGCGTCGGCATGTGCGGGCAGCGCGTCGACGACATCGTTGATGAGGTTGGCGATGCGTGGGCGTATCTCCTGCAGGCGGCGCGCGGTGAGGGTGCGGGTGACGGGGCGGCGCAGTCGCTGATGTGCGGCGCCATCCGCAGTGACCATGTTGGTGACCTTCAGCATGCCGGTGAGCGACCAATCGTCGGGGATGTCACCATTTCGAGCGCAGGTCCAGTTGTGCCAATTTTTGCTGATGTCCGGGTGGTTGAGCACCTCAAGCAGCGGTTCTGTGCGGGTGATCGTCCAGGCGGGGACACCGTCGGGGAGCAGGACGCGGACGACAGTGCCGGCGGCGCGCATCCGTTCGGCTTCGCCGTGGTGGTCGGTGCCGTGGGGATCGAGTGTGATGCAGGGAATCTGATCGGCTGGGACGGCAGAGGGAGTGTCGGCTCGGTCGGTCGTGGCGGTCATGGGCTGGTCGTGAGCGGGCACGGGATCCTCCAGCGCGTGAGATGGCGATGCGGTCGGTGCAGGTCACACAGGGGCGGGCGGGGGCGGGAACACCACTGGCAAGTTGGCGGGGCAGCGAGTCCAGGGAGAGGGGCGCAGGGGGATGCGCGCTGGATCGATGTCCAGTTTCATGCCGGGCAGCCGGGTGAAGGCCGTTTCCACAGCGGCGCGGGTGATGACACGCGCTGGGTCCCGAGAGGGGCACTGATGCGGCCCGGTGCTGAATGCCAGATATGAGCGGTTGCCCAGGGACGCGGCGGATTCGCCGGCGGTGAGGATGCGGGGATCGCTGTTGGCTGCGGCGAGGCCCATGACGAGCGCGTCTCCTGCGCGGATGGGGCGGCCACCGAGTTCGGTG
>NZ_JBFAMX010000542.1:0-6996 GCF_040659615.1 Nonomuraea sp. NPDC049784 | reverse complement strand
GCCGCCACCGTGCTGACGGGGGTGTTCTCGGGCGCATCCACCGCCGGCACCAGCGCCGCCGCCTCCTCCGCCGCCACCGCCACCGCCACCGCCACCGCCGCCTCCACCGCCGCCGCCTCCGCCGCCTCCGAAGCGACGGCAACGCCTGCCGCGGCACGGCTGCTCCAGCTGCTGCTGCTTGGCGACTTTATGCGTGTCGCCCTGCTGGAATGAGGGCTGGACGACGGCGGACTGAGCCGATGCCGCCACAGGCGCGGTAAGGGCGGTGGCCGCCATCGCGCATGCAGCGAGAAGGTTGCGAGTCTTGATCATGAGAGATCTCCTCTTGAGGGTTGGGAACTCCGGGCGACGCCCGGATCTCTCTCTGAGCGCCATATCGGACCAGGAAGGCATCGATATGGGCTGCGGATCACCTTTCAAGCTAGGTTGCGGGGATGGGCGAAGTCATCCGGCAGAGGCAAAACTCCAGGCAGTCAGAAATTGCTCTGGAAGCCGTTAGAAGAATGGGCGGAACGCTTTCAACTACAGCGCGCTACACGCCTGACATAAGCAGTCACTATTGCTAAAGGCACTACCAGGGCGGCGGTGCAGTCTTTTGCCGTCTCCGCGGCCCATGGCGGTCTCTTCCGGCCAGGGGCCGGGCATGGGTAAAGCGAACGGACCGGTCCCGTCGTTCGCTGCGAATGCCGGTGGAAAAGGGGCCGTCGAATGGTCCACCGCCTTTCAGATGTGCAGGGCGGCCCGTCAGGTGATGCGGGGGTAGACCATGGCCCCGTCCGGCGGTGGAGGGCGTGACCTGAGGCGCCGGCGAGTCTTTGCCGTGATGGCGGCATGGGTCGCCCCCATCCTCGGCCAGTACCACTGACCGGTCGGTCAAGATGGTGTTGTCATACGCTCACACATCGTCACCTTAGGGGCAGTTTTCGGGCGGGTGGCGATGGAAATCCCCATGTCAGAGACATCCTCGGACGCACCCGCTGAGGCCAGTCCCCTCGGATGCGCGGCGTCCGGGCCGGCCCCGTTCGGAGGTAGCCCATGTTCGCCCTCGTCGCCGCTTTGCTGTTCGTGCTCGCGCTCATTTTCGAAATCGCCGGCCTCGCCGTCGGCAGCGTGATCACGGTCACCACGCTCGGCACCGCCGGGCTGCTCTGCGTCGCGCTCCACCTGATGGGTGTGGGCGCGGGATGGACTCCGCTGAAGAGGTGATGCCTGGTCGAGGGCCGCGCACGGAGTGCCCGTGCGCGGCTTCTCCATGGGTCAGGTCGCCAGCGTGAAGCGGACCTCGCGGGTCGCCGGGTCGGCCTGCGTCAGGCGTACCGTGACCTGCTCTCCCAGGGGGAGCGGGCCGTCGCAGCGGGCGATCACCGCCGGGTCGGCGAGCTGCACCTGCCCGCCCCCGCGCCGCTCGTCCACGTCGATCACCACCGCCTCGAACGCCTGCCCGATCCGCTCCCGCAGCAGGAACGCCTCCACCAGGTCCACGCACGCCCGCTCCACCGCCCCGGCCCGCCGCCCGGTCGTGGTCATGATGCCGGGCAGGCTCGGAAGCGCCGCCCGGATGTCGGACGGCACCGGCTCGCCGGCCGCGACGGCGAGGCACACCTCCGTCGCGTACCGGTCGGCCAGGCGCCGCAGCGGCGCCGTCACGTGCGTGTACGGCGCCGCCACCGCCGCGTGCTCGGCCAGCTTGGGCGGCGCGCCGTCGAAGGCCACGTAGCCCGCGCCACGCAGCAGCACCTTCGACTCATGCAGGAACGCCGCCTGCTGCGCGTTCTTCGGATCCAGGTCGTGCACCACGGCGCCGTAGGAGGCCCCGTCGGGCCACGGCACGTCCAGCGCGTGGGCCACCCTGCGGACCTTCGCCAGGTCGTCGGCGTGCGGCCGGGGGAGCACGCGCAGGATGCCGATCTCGGCGTCGAGCATCATCGCGGCCGCGGCCATGCCGGTCAGCAGCGAGATCTGCGCGTTCCACGCCTCGGCGGGCAGCGGCAGCCGGAACTCCAGCCGGTAGCCGCCGTCGTCCCCGGGGACCACCTCCTGCTCGGGCGTGGGCAGGGTGACGCCGCCGCGCTCACGCTCCAGCGCCAGCCGGAGGCGGCCGATCTCGGCCAGCAGTCCCAGCACGCCGTCGGCCGTGCCCGTGTCGACCGCCGCCTGCACGTAGGCGTAGTCCAGGCGCTCGCGGCTGCGTACGAGCGCACGCTGCACGTCGGCGCCGACCGTGCGGCCGTCGGCGTCGAGGTCGATCCGCCACACCGCGGCCGGGCGCAGCGCGCCGGGCAGCAGGCTGGCCGCGTCCTCCGACAGGACCCTGGGGTGGAGCGGCACCTTGCCCGCGGGCAAATAGACGGTCTCGCCCCTGGTGCGGGCCTCGGTGTCGATGACGCCGCCGGGACGCACGAACGCGCCGACGTCGGCGATCGCGTACCAGACTCTGTAGCCGCCGTGCAGCCGCTCCAGGTGTACGGCCTGGTCGAGGTCCATCGAGCCGGGCGGGTCGATGGTGACGAACGGCACGTCGGACAGGTCCTTCGCGTCGAGCCGCGGCACTCGCGCCACCCATGCGGCCTCGTCGAGCACGGCGCCGGGGAAGTCGCCCGGCAGGGCGAGCTCCCGCCTGACGCGCTCGAACCCGTCCTCCAGCTTCAGGGGTATCTGATCGGGAACCTGAATCACGTCTGCCAACCTACAGGCGCGGGCGATCAGGTGAGGTGGCCCTCCAGGCCGGTGATGCGCAGCAGCCGCCGCATCGCCGGCGGGACGCCCGTGAGGCGCATCGGGGTGTGCCGGCGCGCGGCGTGGTTGTGGACCGAGACGAGGATGCCGAGCCCGGCGGCGTCGATGAAGGTGAGCCCGCTCATCTCGATGACGAGCGTGATCTGCCCGCGCCGGGCGTCCTCCGCCTCCCGCAGCAGCCGGAGCAGGTGGCCGCGCAGCTGCTCGGTGGTGGCGATGTCGAGGTCTCCCGACACGCTGACGGTCAGGGTCCCGTTGCGGCGGCTGGTGGTCAGGTGTAGTGGCTCCATTTCGGCTCCGCGCTCGTCAGGGCCGGGAACCTCCTGCCGGTTGCGTGGGCCAGCCCTTGCCTTGGACCCCAGATAGTCATGATTCGTCACGTAGCGCGACGATGTTGACTCCGAGTGTACATGCCTGGTCACGCGTGAACGGTGATGCCGGGTGATAGGAGGAATCCTCGGGAAAACAATTCCCGTTACCCAGATGTAAAAACATCACACCATCAGCGGAGTTCCAGTCCGTGAAGGATGAGATCACACAAGGCGGCGAAGTCGTCCTCGATGTCCGGCAGGCTCCAGTCGGCGGCGTGCGCCGGATTGTGGAAGCGGGCGGAGGCGTCGAGCACGGCGCGGGCAGTGGCAGCCGGGTCGGGGGCGGCGAACTCGCCCCGCGCGACTCCGGCCTCGACGATCTGCCGGATCTGGCCGACCAGGTCGGCGATGTGCCGGTCGATGACCTTGCTGGACTCGTTCACCAGCACCATGTACGTGGCGAACAGCTCGGGGTCGTCGAGCGCCTTCTTGCGCTTGGCGCGGAACAGGGCCCCCAGCCATTCGCGCAGCCGCACGGGAGCCGGGGCGCCGGAGGCCAGGACGCTGGCCAGCTCGGCGTGCGACTCGTCCAGCCAGCGCTGGGTGACGGCCTCGCGCAGGGCCGCCTTGCTGGGGAAGTGGCGGTAGACGCTGCCGTGGCTGACACCGAGCGCCCGCGCGACGTCGACGACCGTCGCCTTGGCGGGACCGTAGCGGCGCAGGACGTCTTGGGCCGCCGTGAGGATCTGGTCCGCCGTCAGGATGCCGTCTGTCACATTTCCAATTCTGTCAGCCGTTCTGCTATGCGTGATGCGGCGGTTCGTATGCGGATAAATGGCACTTAATCGGGTTCAGTGACACTACGCTGCTACCGCTGTCAGGTACGAGCGGAAAGCAAACAACATCGTGTGGATCGCAGTCGCAGTGCTGGCCGCCGTCGTGGTGGGCGTGGTGGTCTGGTGGCTCCGCCGTGACCCCGTCGGCGGGGGCACCGACGACGCGTTCGGGATGGACGTGGACCTCGGTCTTCCGGCCGAGGCCGAGCCCGCGTTCATGGAGGGCCTGCGGGCCTACCCGCTGCGGGCGGACGTGTGGCGCGGGGTGCTCACGACGTACGAGCCGCCCCGGCTGATCTCCCTGCACCTGCTCGCCGACGCCTTCGCGGCCAGGGGGGACGCGGCGCTGCACGATCCGCAGGGCGCGGTCGCCACCCTGGTCGCGCAGCTCGCGGCGGCGGAGCGGCCCGGGGTGCTGCACCTGCGCGCGGACTGGCTGGACGGCGAGGTGGACGGCATGGACCAGGCCCGTTTCGCCGAGGCGGTGCGCGAGGTCGTCTGCCCTGAGGGCGCCTGGTCCGCCGACGAGGCGATTGGAGCGTTGCAGGTCGCCACTGGCCAGGCGAACACGATGATGCTGGACCTGGCGCGGCTGCTGGACCTCTACCGGGAGGCCCGCGAGAAGCAGCCGGACGCCGCGGCGGAGGAGTTGCTGCGCGAAGTTGCGCCGCGCCTGATCGCCGCCGGCGGGCCCGGGCTCACCTGGACGAAGCCGCCCACGCGGGATGACCTGCGCATCGTCCTCGGCGGCGTGCCCGAGCCCGGCTGATGCTCTCCCCTCGATCAGGGCAAGTGCCTCATTCCTGTAGGTTCGCGTGGTATCTACCAGCATCTGCTGAGTGAGGAGCCCGACTTGACACCCCTCATCCTTTCCGCCGCAGGCACCGCCCTTGTCCTCGACGGACCAGGGTTGCCGCGGGTACGCCACTTCGGCGCCGACCTCGGGCCCGCCGCCGGGTCCGACCTTTTGCCCGCACTGGCGTCCCTGGCTCCCGCGCCGCCGCTGCTGCCCGCCCAGGGAGACAGCTGGTACGGCCGGCCGGGCCTGTCGGGCGGCCGGGCGGGCGAGCACTGGCCGGTGCGGTGGACGCTGGACCGGCTCGACGCGGACGCCGCGCCCGGCCGGGGAGGCACGGTGACCATCGTGGCCTCCGACGCCAGGGCGGGTCTTGAGCTGGTGAGCGAGCTGGCCATGGACGCCGAAGGCCTGGTGACGCTGCGGCACACGGTCACGAACACCGCCGGTTCGCCGTACCGGCTGGAGGGGTTGACCTGCGCCCTGCCGGTGCCGGCGCGCGCGGGCGAGCTGCTGGACTTCACCGGGCGGTGGGCGCTGGAGAAGGTGCCGCAGCGCACGGCGTTCGGCCAGGGCGTGTGGTCCAGGGAGAACCGGCGCGGCCGGACGGGGCACGACGGCACGGGGCTGCTGGTGGCCGGGACCTCGGGGTTCGGGTTCAGAGGCGGCGAGGTGTGGGCGGTGCACGCCGGCTGGAGCGGCAACCACATCCACTACGCCGAGCGGCTGCCCGAGGGCCCCGCGCTGCTGGCGGCGGGCGAGCTGCTCGAGCCCGGCGAGATCGTCCTGGCCGAGGGCGAGAGCTACCGCACGCCCCAGGTGTACTTCACCTGGTCGGGCACCGGGCTGGACGAGGCGAGCGCCCGGCTCCACCACCACGTGCGCGCCGGCCGGTCGCTGCCGGTCCGGCCCGTCACGCTGAACAACTGGGAGGCCACCTACTTCGACCACGGCCTCGACCGGCTGCTGGAGCTGGCCGGCAAGGCCGCGGCGGCCGGCATCGAGCGGTTCGTGCTCGACGACGGCTGGTTCCGCCACCGCCGCCACGACCGGGCGGGGCTCGGCGACTGGTACGTTGACGAGGGCGTGTGGCCGAACGGCCTGCACCCGCTGGCCGAGCACGTGCGCAAGCTCGGCATGCAGTTCGGGCTGTGGTTCGAGCCCGAGATGGTCAACCCGGACTCCGACCTGCTGCGCGCGCATCCCGACTGGGTCCTCGGCCAGGCCGACCGCCTGCCGCCGCCGCAGCGTAACCAGCAGGTGCTCGACCTGGCCAGGCCCGAGGCGTACGACTACCTGCTGGAGCGTCTGGACAGCCTGGTCAGCGAGTACGAGCTCGACTACATCAAGTGGGACCACAACCGCGACATCGCCGAGCCCGTGCACGACGGGGTGCCCGGCGTTCACGCGCAGACGCTGGCCGCGTACCGGCTGCTGGACGAGCTGCGCGCCCGCCACCCCAAGCTCGAGATCGAGTCGTGCTCGTCGGGCGGCGCGCGCATCGACTACGGCGTGCTGGCCCGTACCGACCGGGTGTGGACGTCCGACTGCAACGACGCGCTCGACCGGCAGGCGATCCAGCGCTGGACCGGGCTGCTCGTGCCGCCGGAGCGGATGGGCAGCCACGTCGGCGCGCCGCAGGACCACAGCACGGGGCGCTCGCTGCCGCTGGCCTTCCGCGCCGCGACCGCGCTGTTCGGGCACATGGGCGTGGAGTGGGACCTGACCTCGGCGAGCGAGGCCGAGCTGGAGGAGCTGGCCGAGTGGATCGCCCTGCACAAGCGGCTGCGGCCGGTGCTGCACTCGGGGCGGGTGGTGCGCGCCGACCATCCCGACCCGTCGGCGCTGCTGCACGGGGTGGTGCTGCCTGAGCGAGGAGTGTTCGCGTTCGTCCAGCTCACCTCCAGGCTCGCCCTCGGAGGGCCCCCGCCGCTGCGCCTGCCGGGGCTCGACCCCGCGGCCGTCTACGAGGTGCGGATGGCCGGGCCGAAGCCTCAGGGCGCGGGCATGCCGGAGTGGACCGGCGGCCCGGTGCGGCTGACCGGCGCGGTGCTCGGCGAGCTGGGGCTGCCCGCCCCGGCGCTGCGGCCGACGTCCGTGCTGCTCATCGAGGTGGAGAACCTCTCCCTGTAGGGCAGGCAGGCCGGCTCGGCCACCGGGCCGGGGAGCACGTCCCGGCCTTCGGCGGGCCTCGCTAGCCGAGGTCCAGCTCGGAGCCGCCGAACCTATCGCGCAGGAACCTCCCCTGGTCCCGCAGCGCCTGCTCGTCGCCGCGGTGGATCGCGTCGGCGACCTTGCGCAGCTCGGCGTCGAGCAG